>CAYGZI010000856.1:0-2031 GCA_964354245.1 uncultured Planctomycetaceae bacterium | reverse complement strand
ACGGTGTCGGGCAACGGCAAGAAGGTCGGGGCCGTTAGCGCCAGCCGGGGCTCCAAAAACTCGATCCGCGCCCGGCGGTATCTCTGCCGGGAACGATGAGAAGTCTGCGTGCGTCGGAAGCGTCCAAGACCTCTGGAGAATCGCTGCTTGACCATGGTCCACTTCTGCTGTTCGGGTTGCCCTTAAGAGTTCATTCTAAAGCGAGACCCGGTTGCCCCGATACGACTCTGTTTGGGGGTGGGCACTATTTCCCCAGGGATGATCGCGGCCCGCGTGCCCGTTCCCGCTCTGAAACGACGAGGTTCCTGGTTCTCAGTCTAATCCAGCCCCTGGAGTTCTGCACTCGCCAAACCACCCCGCCGGACGCCGCGACGGGCGCAACAGTGGGCAGGCGTAGCGGTTAGGGGGACGAGAAACGGCAGATCGGGTGGCCCGCTGGCGTGGCAGCTCCCGACGCAAAATGTTATCCTTCACGATACGAATTACCTCTGTCTAGTGGTGCAGCCTGAATTGGTTACCTCTTGTGGAGACTCACGTAGGGTCGCCGGCAGTCGTATCGCAAGGTTTTGGACCCGAACGTGGTTCGCGGCAGTCTTGCTGGCGGCGGGTAGCCCCGCCGTCGGTCGGGCGGCCGCGCCCCCCGCGAGCAAACTCCTCCCCGACAGGACGGTCGCCTTTCTCACCGTGACCAACGCCCCGGACATGGCCAGGCGTTTCCAGAACACGGCCCTGGGCCGCATGAGCCAGGACCCACAGTTGCAGCCGCTCATCAGCCACCTCTACGGCTCGCTCGGGGAGTTCATCGGACAGTTCAAGGACTCTATCGGGGTCTCGCTTCCGGAGCTGCTGTCGATCCCGCAGGGGGAGGTGGCCCTCGCCGTGGTGCCCGTGGCCGAGGGGCCGCCCGCCGTGGTGCTCGTGTTGGACACGGGCAAACGGACTGCCGTGGCCCGGACGCTCCTGACCCGGGGGGGCGATGCCCTGCGGACCGCCGGGGCCAAGCGGTCGGAGGAGAACGTCTTGGGCACGACGCTGACCATCTTCGACCCTCCGGACCCGCCGGAGATACGCATCGCCTGGTTTGAGAAGGAGGGGACGATCGTTGCCGGCTCCAACGTGGAGGTCGTCAAGGAGGTCTTGGCCGCCTGGAGCGGCCAGCAGAGCAAGACGCTCGCCTCCAATCCGAAGTTCTCGCAGATCGTGGCCCACTGCCGCGGCGCAAGGGGCGAGGAGCCGCAACTGTACTGGTATGCCGATCCGATCGGCCTATTCCGCGCCATGGGACAGCAGAGCCCGGGACTGCAACTCGCCCTGATGATGGTGCTCCGGCTGGGGATCGACGGTTTCCAGGGGGTCGGCGGCAGTTGGGCCCTAGACTGCGGGTCGCTGGACGAGGTGGTCCACACGCACCTCCTCTTGGACAACCCCCGCGGCGGCGTGCTGGAGCTGATCGGACTGGAATCGGGCGACAACGCGGCGGAGCCGTGGGTGCCGGGCGACGTGGCCAGCTACACCACGCTGCACTGGCGGATCGAGGCCACCTACAAGGTCATCGCCAAGCTGTGGGACAGCTTCCGCGGCGAGGGGAGCTTCGCCAATCTGGTCGATGGGCGGATCTCCAACGCGGCGGGCGTCGACGTCGTCAAGGAAATCCTCCCGGCCCTGGACGGGCGCGTGACCTACGTGACCTGGATGGAGAAACCGATCACCGAAGAGAGCCAAGTCATCCTGGTCGCACTCCGTCTGAAGAACAAGGAGGCGGTGGCAAAGGCCCTCCAGACGGTCTTCAAGAAGAACGAGCAGGCGCTGAAGCGGGTCGGCGCGGCGGGCAAGGAGTTCTATCAGGTCATCGTGCCCGAGCGAGGCCCGGGACGCAGGCGAGGAGGGCCGCCCGAGCTTTGCTTCGGCGTCTTGGAGAACTACCTCGTTGTCACGACCAAGCCGAGCCTTTACCTCAAGGCCCTCGCCACCTTGGATACGCCCGACGAATCGCTGGCGAGCGCCATGGACTTCAAGCTGGTGATGAGCAAG
>CAYGZI010000855.1:0-2033 GCA_964354245.1 uncultured Planctomycetaceae bacterium | reverse complement strand
GCGACTGCGCTGCGCTTGTCCCACCCTACCATCATCTATTCTCCCACCTGCGCGGCGGGACTGCAACGGGCCTCGGAGGCAGCAGACTGGCAAACCGTCCGGGATCCTGCTATGCTCTCGACTGAAAGGAGATCGTGCGATGAGCCGGTTCAATAGCGGGTTATGGGTGGGTCTGGCCATCTTCGGCATTGCCGCGGCATGCTCGTCTTGCCTGTGCTCCGCCGGCGAGAAGGCCGCGCAGGGGGCTCCGCTCCTCAAGGTCCGCATCGGCGCGGACGGCCGCACCTTCGCCACCGGAGACGGCAAGCCCTTTGTGCCCTTCGGCGTGAACTACTATCGTCCCGGCACGGGCTGGGCCCCGCAGCTTTGGAAGAAGTTCGACGCCGAGGCGACGCGCAAGGATTTCGCCCGGATGAAGCAACTGGGCGTCAACTGCGTCCGCGTCTTCGCAACCTACGGCTCCTTCTTCATGGAGAGCGACTCGCTTGTGCCCGAGGGGCTTGCCAAGTTCGACCGCCTCCTCGCCATTGCCGAGGAGGCGGGAATCTACATCCACCCGACCGGGCCCGATCACTGGGAAGGCCTCCCTCCGTGGGCCCGGGGGGACCGCATCGCCGACGAGCGGGTCCTTCAGGCCCTGGAGAACTTCTGGAAGCTCTTCGCCCAGCGGTATCGAGGCCGAAGCGTCATCTTCGCGTACGACCTCTTGAATGAGCCGCAGGTCGCATGGGATACGCCGGCCATGCGCGCGAAGTGGAACCGATACCTGGAAACGCGTTATGGGACGGCGGACAAGACGGCGCAGGCGTGGCGGGTGAAGCCCGACGACATCCGCTGGGGCAACCAACCGCCGCCCCCGGCCAAAGACGCGCCGGACGACCGGCAGCTCCTCGACTATCAGCACTTCCGCGAAGAACTCGCCGACCAGTGGACGCGCCGCCAAGCGGCCGCCATCAAGTCGGCCGATCCGCAAGCCCTCGTCACGGTGGGCCTGATCCAGTGGAGCGTGCCGGCCGTGCTCCCGGGCGTGCGCCAGTACGCCGCCTTCCGGCCCGAGCGCCAGGCCAAACTGCTCGACTTCATGGAGGTCCACTTCTACCCCTTGGCCGCCGGCTTCTACGACTACACGCGGCCCGAAGACGAGGACCGCAACCTGGCCTACTTGGAAAGCGTGGTCCGTGAGGTAGCCGCACCGGGCAAGCCGGTGGTCGTTGCCGAGTTCGGATGGTACGGGGGAGGAAAGCTCTCGGTCGACCGCGGCGCCCATCCGGCCGCGACCGAAGAGCAGCAGGCCCGCTGGTGCCGCCGGGTCGTCGAGACCACCGAGGGCCTGGCGGCCGGCTGGCTCAACTGGGGCTTCTACGATCATCCCGAAGCCCGCGACGTCAGCCAGTTGACCGGTCTGCTGACCGTCGACGGCAAGCCCAAGGCTTGGGCCCGAGAGTTCCAGACCCTGGCGCGGTCGCTGGCCGGCAAGCCGATCGCGCCGGCCAAACTCGGCCCGCGCCCGACGCTCGATTGGGACCGAGTCGTCGTCAATCCCAAAGCGGCCCAACAGTTCCTCGACGAGTACTACGAGGCATTCGTGGCGCGACGCGGCCAAGCTCCGGCCAAACAGACTTCCGAAGTCTCCAAGACTTCGGAAGTCTTGGTGCATATCCAACTCCCCAAGCGCCCGGCGACGGGGAGTGGCGGCAAGTAGATTTTGGAGTACGGCGATTTATCGCCGCTTTCCGGTGTCTTGAACGCCGACGGGCCGTGCGGGAGTCCACGCGAACGTCGTTCGACCGCCTTCTCCGGCGCCAAAAAAGCGGCGATAAATCGCCGCACTCCAAAAGGTTGCTTGCATCCCGCCGCCGGATGCGCGAGAATACGGCTCAGTCCTTTGCCAGGAGGTTCTGACATGCGAGCACTTGCGGCAGTCTTTTGTAGTTTGATCCCGGGAATTGCCTTAGCGGTCCCATTGACCCTGGACGAGCGGCCCGCGGGGGATGGCGAGTGGGGATACCGTCCGGCCGCCGGGGCCGTGTCGG
>CAYGZI010000854.1:0-2034 GCA_964354245.1 uncultured Planctomycetaceae bacterium | reverse complement strand
AACGCTGATTTGCACTGTGTCGGACACGGCGTAGAGGCCGAAACTGGTCCTCACTTCCACCTCCCCCGCCTTTCCCTCCGTTTTCACCACCGCCAAGACAGGCCCCGACATAACGACCTCCGATCGGCCATCCGTGATCGGGTGTTCCTTTCCGTTGAAGAAAACCGTCTGCGCGAGGGTGCGTCTAGCGCCGGGCACCACCAGTTCCCGCCCGGTGGGTTTGTGTATCGCGCTGGAGATGCCTCCCGTCTTCGCGTCAATCCTGAGGCGGTAGTAGCGGTTCTCAAGATGATCTGGTGAAACGGCCAAGTCGGCCGTTGCCGAAATCGAGGGCGACTTCTTCCGGATGGCGAACTCCTTCCACCCGAAAGCAGGTACGTCATATGCGTCGAACCACACCGACGACATCGTGTCGCCCTCTTCGTCGAGGGCCTGGGCGGGAACCTCCCTCTCGCCATCCCATACGGAAGCGGGCAACATCGCGCCGGGGATGAATGCGGTAATACATCGTCGGAAGCTTGTGCTATTGAAGACGAGATGCCGCTCCATCCCGCGCTCCACACCCAGCTCCTTCCAGCCGTTCTTCTGCAATGCGACACTGGATTCCCGTAACCCCGAACTCCATGCCCGCCGCAAATCGGAGTTGTGGCGTTTGTTTTTCTCATCCGTGCCGTTCCAGGAATGGTCGGCCAACATGGACCAGCACCATTCGGCCCGCTGGCGGTCCTTCCACGAGTTTCGCCACACCTCGGGGCGGTTGTAGCCGGCGATTGCCAGGAGGGCTTCGGCCGCCAGGAACTTCTGCTCACCGGTCCGCATTTCAGCCGCGTACTTCGCCAAGCTCACCGGCCAGAGTTCCCACGAGTGCCCGAAATCGCCGCGCACGACCGGGAGCGGCGTCGCCCCGGGCTGCGATTGCTCCTTTTCGACCGCTTGCCAGAACTGTGGGAACGTGGCGTTGACCAGCCGGGCCTTGGCGTCCGGCCGGGCGTTGTACTTGATGATCGCGTCGGCAAACCCCCGGGCTTGCGAGCCCGAGGTGGGCGAGATGTCGCCGTGCGTCCCGCTGGCCAGGATCGAGCGGAGCGGATACTCCTTACCGAGCTTGACGTAATGAGGCAGCCACTCCTTCTCGATCGCCTCGGGCTTGCGCAAGAGATAGGCCCCTTGCGTGTAGCTGGCCTTGCCGCTGGCGAAGCGGTCCATGCACACCAGGATGCGGCTCCCGTCCGGCCCCTCGTGCCAGAAGACCGGCGGCACCGTCAGCCCACCGAACGTCGAATCGTAGGCATAGTATGGGACCGTGAGGGCCTTGATGCCGCAGCCGGCCAGGATCGTCGGCGTGCCCCAGGGGAGCGACGGCAGCTCGATGTGATGGGCATAGTCGAACCGGATGCCCAGTTCCCGCTCCAATCGCCGCGCGGGATAGAACGCCCGGATCGTCCCCTCCACGCTCTGGAATCCCAAGAGCGTATTGCACAGGTACGGACTGACGTAGAGCCGGCCCTCCTTGATGCGGCGGACCAGCTCGTCCTTGCGGTCGGGGTACTTCTCCAGGAAGCAGAGGACCTCTTGCGTGACGGCGGCGTTGTAGCGGTCCTGGTTGTACCAGGGCTGGTCGTCGGTGCGTTTCATCTCATCGAGGTGGCCCTTGATGATGTCGGCGAACGCCTGGCGGGTCTGCGCCTCGGTCAATCCCCAGGTGTAGTCGGGGCAATTGTCGTTAGTGACGTAGATCGTCCAATCGGCCGCGACGGCCGGTTGATTTCCGCCATACGCGATGGCCAGCGCGACTACGCACGCCATCGCCGCGATTCTCAGCGCAATTCCCATCAAACTCCTCCTTCGGATCCGAGAGCCACTGGCCAACCCAACGCAGCGGGCAAGGTGAATTGTAAGGCGAGCGAGCGTCCGGGCACAAGAATTCGTCCCAAAGCCGGCGACCTTTTGGAGTGCGGCGACTGGTCGCCGCTTTTCGACATCCACCGGGCAAATGGGAAAATCACGAAAGCACGAAAGGACGAAAACGCGAAA
>CAYGZI010000853.1:0-2034 GCA_964354245.1 uncultured Planctomycetaceae bacterium | reverse complement strand
CCCCTAGCCCCTAACCCCTAGCCCCTCTCCCATGGCCAAAGCCCGAGCCCTCGATCGACGCCGCAAATCGATCCGCAGCATCCGCAAGATCACGCGGACGATGGAGCTGATCTCTCGCGCGAGCTTCAGCCGGGCGATGGGCCGGGCCCTGGCCGCGACGGGCTATACGCGCCGCATCACGGCCCTGGTCGGGCACCTGGTGCGGAGCGGCTTGGAGATCCGTTCCCCGTTCCTCCAGCCGCGGGAGCAGACTCGCACGGCCATCCTTCTGATGCTGACCGCGAATCGGGGGTTTTGCGGCGGGTATAATGCCAGCGTCTTCCGGCTGGGCCATGCGCGGTGGATGGCGTGGACCAAGGAAGTGCCCGATCCGCAGTTGGAGGTCTCCGGGAAGCGCGGGATCTCGGCCCTTCGTTTCCGGAAGATCCGTCCCCATCAGACCTTCACCCACCTCCAGGACAAGCCCAAGTTCGCAGAGGTCGAGGTGCTGGCCAACCGCTACCTGGAGGCCTTTGCCGCCGGGCGCCTCGACCGGCTGGACGTCGTCTACACGAAGTTCGAGAGCCTCAGCCGGCAATACGCGGCCGTCGAAACGCTCTTGCCTTTCACATCGCTGGTGGGGGAGGAGCCGGAAAACGGCCCGGGCACGGAAACGCCGTACGAGTTCCTCCCCTCGGCCGAGGACATCCTGGACGAGATCGTGCCGACCTGCTTCAAGGCCCGGCTCTTCAAGTGCTTCCTCGACGCGGCCGTCAGCGAGCAGGTCGCCAGGATGCTGGCCATGAAGGCCGCCACCGAGAACGCCGACGCCATGATCGACCGCCTCACCATGACCTACAACCGCGCCCGGCAAGGCCAGATCACCTCCGAGCTGCTCGAGGTGGTCGGCGGAGCCGAGGCGCTGAACCAATGATTGAAGAATGCAAATTGAAAATTGAAAAGTGCAAATTGCCGTGTGGTGGCCGTTGTCTCTTGGAGGTGACATGAGTCCCGATGAGCTGGCCGAGCGGCTGCTGGACTTCGCCGTGCGGGTGGGGAAAGTGGTGAATGCCTTGCCCGCCACCCGCCTCGGGCGACACATTGCCGGCCAATTGGTACGATCGGGAACGTCGCCCGCGCCCAACTACGAAGAGGGCCGTGCAGCCGAGAGTCGAGCGGACTTCGTTCACAAGCTGGCCGTCTGTTTGAAGGAATTGCGGGAATCCCACTTTTGGATCCAGTTGATCGTCCGGAGCAAGACCCTGCCCGAAGCGAAAATGGCTGGTCTCCAGGACGAGTGTTCGCAGTTGTGCAAGATCATCGCCAAGTCCCTCGTGACCGCAAAGCGCGGCGCCGTAAGGCGGAACGGGAGAAACGCATCCTGAATTCCCTGCCGATTGTCAAGCTCTAATCTTCAATTTCCAATTTGCAATTCTCAATTTGCAATTTGCAATAGGAAGACCAACGCTCATGTCCTCCACCGCCCCCGTCGCCGCACGACCTCAACCTGCCCAAAAACTCGGCCGCGTCGTCCAGATCATCGGCTCGACCTTCGACGTCGCGTTTCCGGAGCACAGTCTGCCCCCGATCTACAACGCCGTGAAGGTCACCGCCAGCCACAAGGGCATCGAGCTGAACCTCGTCGGCGAGGTGCAGCAGCACCTCGGCGGCGGCCGCGTGCGCTGCGTCGCCCTGGGCAACACCGACGGCCTGGTCCGCGGCATGGAGTGCCTGGATACCGGCTCCCCCGTCAAAGTGCCCGTGGGCAAGTGTACCTTGGGCCGCGTGTTCAACCTGATCGGCGAGCCGATCGACGGCCGCGGCCCCGTCAAGGCCGACGAGTATTGGTCCATCCACCGCGATTCGCCCGAGGTGATGGACCTCTCCACGAAAACCGAGATCTTCGAGACCGGCATCAAGGTGATCGACCTCTTGACGCCGTTTGTCCGCGGCGGCAAGGCGGGGCTGTTCGGCGGGGCCGGCCTGGGCAAGACCGTCGTACTGACCGAACTCATCGCCCGCATCGCCAGCACCCACGGCGGCTACTCCGTCTTC
>CAYGZI010000852.1:0-2037 GCA_964354245.1 uncultured Planctomycetaceae bacterium | reverse complement strand
CCCAAGTTACGCTATTGGGCGAAATAATTCAACGATTTCCGCCGCTTCGTTGACGTAAGTCCAATGGCGATGGCGTTCCCCTCGCCAAAAGGCGATGTAGTGAAGACCTTCTTGCTTGCATTTGTCCAAGGGCATGAGATCCTATAGTGCCAGTGGCACGAGGGATCGCGCATGTTTCTGCGGCGATGCGTTCGACGGAAGAACGGCAAGGCGCATACCTACTGGGCGCTGGTCGAGTCGTATCGAACCGGCCGGGGCTCGCGGCAGCGGGTGGTGGCATATCTCGGCGAGCTGAAGCGGAGCCAACAGAGCGGCTGGGCCCAACTGGGGCGGAAGCTTTCGGGCAAGTCCCGGCCGCAGCAGTCGCTTTTTGATCCGCCCCACGACGACGATCCGGCCGGTGACGAAGAGCCGGTGCTGGTGCGGCTGAAGGGCGTGGCGTTGGAGCGTCTGCGGGACTTCGGCGACGTGTGGCTGGCTTGGGGGCTGTGGCGGCTCTTGGAACTCGACAAGCTGCTGGCCGAGTTGCTGCCGCGTGGCCGGGAAGAAGTGCCGTGGCCGACCGTGGCGGCGATCCTCACCATCGCGCGGTTCTGCCAGCCGCAAAGCGAGCTGCACATCGAGGACACCTGGTATCGTCAGACAGCCTTGGAGGACCTGCTGGGCGTGCCGGTCGAGAAGATCCACACAGACCGGCTGTACGCGGCGTTGGACGTGCTCTTGGCCTGCAAGGAAGCGATCGAGAAGCACCTGCGGAAGCGGCTGGGCGACCTGTTCGACCTGGAGTACGACCTGCTGTTGTACGACGTGACGAGCACGTACTTTGAAGGAGCGTGTGCGGCCAACCCCTTGGCCCAGCGCGGCTACTCCCGCGATGGACGGCCGCAATGTCTGCAAGTGTGCATCGGCCTGGTGGTCACGCCCGAGGGAATTCCCCTGGGCTACGAGGTGTTTCCCGGCAACCGCAACGACGCCAAGACGGTCCAGGAGATCGTCCTGGCGATGGAGAAGAAATACGGCCGCGCACGACGGATTTGGGTCATGGACCGGGGCATGGTGAGCGAGGAGAACCTGGAATTCTTGCGGTCGCGCGGGGGCCAGTACATCGTGGGCACGCCCAAGGCGATGCTTCGCCGCTTCGAGCAGCACCTGCTGGAGACAAACTGGCAGGAAGTGCAGGAGGGAGTGGAAGTGAAGCTGGTGCCGGGACCGGACGGCACCGAGACGTTCGTCTTGGCCCGCAGCGCCGATCGCCGCAAGAAAGAGGAGGCGATGCACCGCCGCTTCTTGGAGCGGTTCGAGGCGGCGTTGGTGCGGATGCAGGCCCAAGCGGAAAGCGGCCGACTGAGGGACCTCGGGCTGGCCAACCGCCGACTCGGCCGCTTGGCGCAACAGTATTGGCGTGCGGCGGGAGCGTTGGAGGTGACGATCCAGCGGCGACGCGGCCCGGGCAAGGCGCGGCTGAAAGTCTCCTGGAAACGCAACGCCCGCTGGAGCGATTGGGCGGCGCTGTCGGAAGGCTGTTATCTGCTGCGGACCAACTTGAACGAAACCGATCCCGCCACCCTCTGGAAACGCTACATCCAGTTGACCGAGGCGGAATGGGCCTTCCGCATCAGCAAGGATGAATTGGAGATCCGTCCGATCTGGCATCAGACCGAGCCCCGCGTGCTGGCCCACATTCTGGTCTGCTTCCTGGCCTACGTGCTGTGGAAGACGCTGGCCGGCTGGATGCACCGCGCCGGTCTGGGCGATGCCCCCAGGACGCTGCTGGAGGAACTGGCGAAAATCAAGAGCGGCGACGTGGTCCTCCCGACGGTGACCAAGGACGCCCAGCCGGGCAAAACCATCCGGCTGCGCTGCGTGACCGAACCCGATGCCGGGCAAAAAGTGCTGCTCCATCGGCTCGGCATCCAGCTCCCTCGCCGGTTGCGACGGCTCGATGAGGTTGGTCAAATGTAGTGAAGACTTTGGCCCCAAACCGAACGTAACTCCTTTGCTACCAACAAACCGACCCGCGCAACAGCGTAACTTGGG
>CAYGZI010000851.1:0-2063 GCA_964354245.1 uncultured Planctomycetaceae bacterium | reverse complement strand
GGTCATGCTCTCCGGCATGGTCACCGCCAGGCGGTATCCGCGGGCCGCACAGACGAAGGCCAGACCGATCCCGGTGTTGCCGCTGGTCGGCTCGAGGATCACCGTGTCCTTCTTGATCAGGCCCTTCTGCTCGGCGTCGTCGATCATGGCCCGGGCAATGCGGTCCTTGACGCTCCACAGGGGATTGTAGCACTCCATTTTGCAGAGCACGGTGGCGGCACAGCCATCGGCTACGCGGCGCAGCCGCACCAACGGCGTGTTGCCGACGCACTGGATCACGTCCTGGAAAATGCGGGTCTTCGGCGTGGTGGACATCGCTGGTTTCCCCTTCCGTCAGAGATTCGTTTGGCGGACCGTGGCCATTGGCCCGGCTACGGCGGGCCAATCGCGGCCAACGGCTAGCCCGAGGCGCACTGAATTGTAATTATCTTTCCAAAGATAGTCAACTCAATCGTGCGAGCCGATGTCCCGACTATAAGCCTCCTGCAAGAGGGCATTTTCGCGGGTCTCGTGCTTGAGCAGCTCCTCGCGGAACGCGCGAAAACGTCGCGAGGTCTCTTCCCACCAGGCATCGGCACCGCCGGCCCCGGGCCCATCGAGTTCCACGACGAACCGCTGCGCCTGAGTCCGCATTTTGGGGTGCTGGGCCAGCAATTGGTTCGCCTTGGAAACCAACTGCGGCGCATGAGCCAACGCCTCGGCGAAGTATCCGCCGTCCTCTTCCGTGGCAAAGTGCTTGACCAGCCGGTCGCCAAGCTGCCCCAGTAGGTCGCCGACCTCGGGGATGGTGGCCTTGCGGGCGGCCAGCGCGTCGTCGATCCGGGCAAGAAGGGCCTTCAGTTCCTGGTGCTGGGCCAGGATAGCCCGGTAGGCTTGGTGCTCGGGGCTTTCGGCGTTCATTGCGGACCCCTGTTTAGGGCGGCACTGCGACCATTATACCCGGATCGACCCAGCCGGCTACTTGGTCTTGGCCGCAGGCGTCTGGGCTTTGGGAACTTCCGGAATGAAGTCGTCCACGGGCCGGCCGGTCGCCAGAGCGCGCACCAGCGCGAAGAGAAGCTCGCTGCGGGTCCGGACCTCGGGGGTGGCGTCGGCCATCCATGTGAGACCCAGGCTGGAGTCATTCAGGGCCGCCCCAAAACCGATCGCCATCACCTCCCCGTCGCGGTGCGTCGTTCTGGCGGCCACCGGTAGCCCGTCCACCCGCATGAAGGGGGTCCCGCCTTGGACCTCGCACGCGGCTTCCACCGCGACGCCCGGCCAACCCCCGGCGAGTCCGAGCGTTCCTTCCCGGCTGCCGGCGTGGTTGACGTCCATTCCAAACGGCCACAGGAGGCTGTTGGCCGTAGAGCCGGGGCTATCCGGCGAGTCGATCACCAGCAGCTTCCCGCCCCCGGCCACATACTCCACGAGCCCTTCGCGGAAATCCTGGGGCACGGACTTGCGCGGACACAGGATCACGAGCACGTCCCCGTCGAAGACCCCGGCACCGCTGCGACGCTCGGTGAAATAGCCCAATCGGGCGATCCATTGCTCGAAAAGTCCGTAGCCCCTGCCGTCTTCCCTCTCGATGTAGGCGCCGCGGGAGAGCGGCACGTCGGAGACCGTCCGGTCGATGACGACGCGGAGCTTGGGAGTGGTTGGCTCGGGCGGTGGGAGGGAGAGCCGGTGTGTCAGCACGGCGGCCGCGGAGCCGGTGGTCCAGCCGAGCAAGGCCGCCACAAGGAGAACGAGCCAACCGATGCTGAGTGCCCCAGCCCATCGCAGCCCGGCGGCCACCAGCGCCAGCGCGGCCAGCCCAACGGCCACCGCCAGGGTCCATCGCAGCCATGGGCGGTCGAAAGGGCTGCGGTGGTTGAGCCAGTCGAGCATCCCGCGAAACAGCTCCGCCTTTCCCGGCTGGAACGTCGCGAAGCTGGAGAAGATGGTCGAATCGGTCCAAGCCAAGACCCGGCCCTTGCCGTACGCGGTACCCCAGAGCTGGATGAACGGCCCGTAGCGCATTTCGTCGCGGTACTCGGCCTCGGGGTGCCAATTGGAGAAGCGGTAATTGGGCTGGAGGT
>CAYGZI010000850.1:0-2075 GCA_964354245.1 uncultured Planctomycetaceae bacterium | reverse complement strand
TCCAACTCCTTGCGGCCGTCGAAGGTGGATTCGCCGATGGCCACTTGGCGCTCGTTCATGACGGCATAAACGGGGGCAATGTAGCCGAGGGTCTCCGCCACTTGCGGGATGCTGCCGGTGGGAGTGCGGGCGTATCGCGGCATGGGGCCGGAGTCGTCGTCGCGGCGCCTGGTCAGGAGGACTCCGGAGCCGACTTTGTGCTTGAGTCTCGGGACGACGAGAATCTCGGAGCCGTCGCGATGGCTATCGCAGGTATGGGAGGTCATGACCGATCCGTCGGCCGATGCCTTGCGCCCGACCATGATCGAGGTACACGGCCGGGCCTCGCGGGCCAAGGCGGCCAGGAGAATTCCGAGGGACAGCAGTGCGGCAGCGGCGGCGGGCTTGGTCATGGTGCGGTCCTTTGTCGCGTTGCGGAAGAGCTATCGGCCGTCAGCAGTCAGCTATCAGAAAGCCGATGGCTGAAAGCTGATAGCTGAAAGCTGATAGCCAGAAGCTACTCTCGCGCTACTTCCCACCGGTTGGACCCGGCGTCACCGGCACAAGCTCAATCCCCTTGCCCTGGTCGAGATTGCCGGAGTACTTCTTTTCCTGCGGGTTATTCCAGTGCTCGTGGACGCCCAGGCTGGGCAGGCGCTTCGTCGGGGCCGCATGGTCCGGGTCGTAGAACGTCCCGGAAGGCGGGTCACCCGCCAGCGCAGCCTCGTGCAGGTAATCGTCCACCCCGCCTTTGCGCGGCCAGTCCGTAAACTCGGTCCAGAGGAAATCGAAGGCGACCGAGTCGATGGCCACCGGGTCTTGCGAGGCAAAGAGGCTGCACGGCCACTGGCCGTTGAAGGGCGGCATTTTCAATCGACGCGGCGCCTGGTCGCCGGGATGGACCCCGGAGAACAGCCCATCGATCAGGTAAAGCACCGTCTTGCCGCCGAGGTGGGCGTGGCCCATCACGTCCACCAGCGGGCGGTAAATCTTGGTCTGGTTGGAGAAGGAGTTGGGATGGATGTCGTAGTAGCCCTGCTGGGCCGGCCAGCGGACCAGGGAGCCGAAGTGGTTCTTGGCGCAGAGGGTCACGCCCGAGCCCTGGTGGGCCTTGAAGGCGGCGAAGTTGACCACGTACTCCGCCTCGGCAAAGCACGTGGGCAGAAAGTCTTGCGACGTGGTCTTGGGGCGGCAGCTCCAATAGAGCGGCATGGCGGAGGTCTTCACCTGGATCCGCCCGAACTTGCCGGCGTAGTCCTCGTAGCGAACGTCCGCGTAGGTCTTCTGTAGGATGCCGTAATACTCGTGGACCAGGTAGGCCAGCGTGTCGCAAACGGTGATGTCTTGCTGTTTGACCCCAGCGTCGCGCGTGAGCTGCCCCAGCAAGGCGACGATCATCTGCGACGACGTGTTCATGTAGTCGTGGCGCCGGATGAGCGTGTAGGTCTCGGGATTGACCGTGCCTTCGCGGTAGATCATGCCGACCCAGTTGGGCTTGATGACGATCTTCTCGCCCGGCTTGTAGCCCGCGTCGCCTTTGCCGCGGGACTTATTGAGGTGGCGGAAGAGCTTGGCCCAGGCCTCGGCGACGGTGGGCTCGCCGGTCAGCTCGCAGACGGCGCGGGCCATCATGGCGTCCACGCGATCCTGCTTGACGTGGTTTCCTTCCCACCAGCGGCCATCGCCGGGGCCTTTCCAATCGAGGACCTTGGCGTCGTGGACCCACACGACACGGCCGGGGTGGATGCCTTGGCCCTCGCCGATGGGTCTAAGCCGCTCCAGGTCGTCGGCGCAGGCTGCGCCCGGGCGCGCGGCCACCAGCGCGACGACGAGCGCCGTCGCTAAAGTTGCCAGTAGCGGGAATCTGCGTTTCATGGTGTCGTCCTTTCGGCTCTGTCTTGAGGAGGACAGGCATTCCTGCCTGCCATAGGGGTCAAAGCATAAGTCAACACTCGGCTTTTCCTGCCGGCCTGGGCCCGATCCAGGCCCGCGGCACCGCCTATCCTAGTGTCCGTCTGAAAAATGGTACCAGTTCGGTTTCCCACGGCCAAGGGGTAGCCGAGAGAAGGGCGAAGATTCTGGAACTGGCGACCAGT
>CAYGZI010000849.1:0-2076 GCA_964354245.1 uncultured Planctomycetaceae bacterium | reverse complement strand
CCCCCCAGAAGCGGATGAAGCCGGCGTGGGAGCGGAGGGCCAGGATCGCCGCCAGCCAATACACGTCTCCGTTGATGATCCACCAGATGTTCCTGGTCTGGTCCTCGGTCAGCGACTCGGCCTTGTCGTGGAACCACTCCACGCTTCCATACCACCCCAGGGCGGTCATCAGAACGACGAACGGCACGGGGAAGAACACGAACAACCAGGCGGCCTGGCGTTTGTCGAAGCGCTTCGCCCAGGCAACCGAGCCGGGCCAGAACAGCGCGCACAGGACGAGGTAACAGACCAAAGCCCGGGCAACCTGCTCGTGGTTCACCCAGTGCTTCAGTCCGCAGCGGAGGAGGAGCCCGGTGAGAAAGGCATAGGCGCCGATGCCCAGACAGATCGCGAAGATGCGATTTCCGCAGATTCTCAGGAGCAACAGGCTGTAGGCCGCCAGCGCTCCGGCGGCGACGGTCAGTTGCAGGTTGCTGGGGGAGATGAAGGGCGAGGGCTCTTCCAGCGACTGGGCGGGCAGCAGCTCCAGGGCATCCGTCTGGGAGTCGTGGAGCCAGCCGTATTCGCAGAGCACGACCGCCGCCAGGAGCGGCACCATCATCGCCCCGATGGCCAAGAAGATGCGGGCGTTGGCCCTGCCTCCGCCGAAGTGGAATGCCCAACCGGCCAGGTTCAAGCCCAACGCGGGCAGCCCCACCGCGAGCACTCGCCCCAGGCGCGTGGGGACTTCCTCCCAGTAGAAGACCGGCCAGAGCAGGCTGCCCAAGAGCACGAACCAGCCGCCCAGCCGGATCAGCAGGGCTTCCCAAGGGAGGAGGCGGAGCAGGCGGCGTCCGGGCAGCTCCTCCTGCATCATGAACCAGTAAGGCCGCATCAGCCGGTCCATCTCGGCCAGCGTGATCAGCCGCTGCTCGTGCCAGGTGCGGATGTCCGTGTAGTGATTGGTGAGCTTGCCGTAGAGCTCGGCGTCGTAGCGCCGGGGCCGGGCGAGCACCTCGCGCCCTTCGAGCCAGCGGCGGAGGTCCTCCAGGAGCCCCCGCGCCGAATCGTAGCGGTCCTCCGGCCGCCCCTCCATGGCCTTCAGGCAGATCCGTTGCAGGGGCTCGGGCACCTCCGGCCGCACCGCCATGGGCAGCGGCACTTGGGCGTGCAGGACCTTGGCGATCACCTCGGCCGGGCTCCCCTCAAAAGGAAGCCGGCCCGCCATCGCCTGGTACATCGTCACGCCCAACGCATAGACGTCGGCCGCCGGGCCGACCGGCCCGCTGTCGCCGAGAACCTCCGGGCCGATGAACTGCAGGGTGCCGGCCAGCGGGGCGCCGGACTGTGGGGTGCCGGCCAGCGGGGCGCCGGACTGCGAGGGGCCGGCGGGCTGTTCCCACCGCCGGGCCAGGCCGAAGTCGGTAATCAGCGGCTGCCCCTTCGCGTCCAGGAGGATGTTGGCCGGCTTGAGGTCGCGGTGGACGATGCCGCGGTCGTGGGCGTACTGCACGGCCTCGGCCACCTGGGCCACGATCTCGGCGATCCGCCGGAAAGCAGGCCGCTCCGACTTGAGAACCTGCTCCAGAGAGCGGCCTTCCACGTAGTCCATCACCACGAACGGAGTCCCGTCCGTGTGGCGCCCCACGTCGTGGATTGCGACGATGGCGGAGTGCTTCAGTTGGGCAGCGGTCCGGGCCTCCTCGAAGAACTGGTCTTCTTCCACGGTGGAGCGGAAGCGGTCGCGGCGCGGGACCTTGATCGCCACCGAGCGGTGGAGCTGGCCGTCCCAGGCCAGGTAGACGTCGCCGAAGCCGCCGCGGCCCAGCCACTTCTGCATGGCGTATCGCCCGACCGCCTCGCCCAGGGCGTACGTCACCGCGTCGTCCTGGCCGGGCGACGCGGCTATCGGGGCCGGCGTAAGCAGGTCCTGCTGCTTGTCGATCCGCTCCTTGGCCGGGACCGGCAAGGTGTCGTCGTTGGGCAATGGACTTGGGGCCATCGCGGGCCTCCAGGACCCGGGAAGAAATTGAATCCCCGCCGCACGTCGGCAGCACCCCCGCAAAACGGGCCTTTACCCGCCTGATTCTACTCCCC
>CAYGZI010000848.1:0-2086 GCA_964354245.1 uncultured Planctomycetaceae bacterium | reverse complement strand
GGGGATTTTCCTCTGGCTGGGCGGCGACCATTTCGTGGAGCAGGCCACCCACGAGATCGACGTGGCCAACTGGGTCATGGACGCCCATCCGCTGCGGGCCAACGGCATGGGCGGGCGCCAGGTCCGCGTCGGTCCGGGCAATGGCGACATCTGGGACCACCACGCGATCGAGTTCGAGTACGCCGGCGGAGTGCGCCACTTCTGCCAGGCCCGGCAGCAGGCCGGCACCTGGGAACACGTCTCCGACAACATCCACGGGACCCAAGGCGTGCTCACGATCGGCACCGGCGCATGGGGCATGGGCGCAGCCACGCCTCGCACCATGCGGACCAAGGGCGCCCGCGACAACCCCTACCAGCAAGAGCACGACGATCTGATGGCCAGCATCCGCGGCACGGGGCCGCACCGCTTTGAGGGCGACTACGGCGCCACCAGCAGCATGACGGCGGTGATGGGCCGGATGGCGACGTACTCGGGCCGGGTGATCACGTGGGACGACGCGGTCAAATCCGAGATGCGCCTGGCCCCCGAGCGATACGCCTTCGACGCCGACCCGCCCACCCTGCCCGATGCCGCGGGCAACTATCCGATCGCCGTGCCGGGCGTATCGCGCGCGTAGGAGGACAGACAGGAATGTCTGTCCTCCTGGCACTCTGGGAAAACGCGCCCCACCTGGAAGTCGGTTCACTCCCGGCAAAATGGGAGGTCTGCGGAGCCGTGTTGGCCGACTTTGACCGATCTCCCACGTCGTTTCCCTCCCATTCAGCGATTGTGCGGCCTCCGTGAATCTGAGATAATCCCCGCCCTCTTCGCACCGTCGTCCGGGCCGGTGCCTCGGTCGGTTCGACCCGCTCGGGCGGCTTCATCCTCGCTGTTCCCTTTCCTCGCGACACCCCGAGTGCCGGATGCGCAGCGCCGGGAGACTCCTCCACACAGACAGGAATGTCTGTGCTCCTGTAGTCATTGCAGCATTGGCACTCTGGGGATTGGGCGGGTGCCAAAGCTTCGACCGGCATGGACCGCCGGAGGTGCTGCCTCCCGGAGAGTCCAGCCCCGCCGTTTCGGCGGCGTCGCCGATCCGCGAACAGGCTCCGCCCGAGTTCGTACCGCGCTGGGTGATAGCGTCCGGGGAGGACTTCGCGGACACGGTCCAGCCCCTGCCGCCGTGCCCCGTGCCCATCTCGGACCGCTTCCGTCAAGAGATGGACAACGTGTGGACCGACACCGAGAACTACTACACCTGGCCCACGCTCCGCAACGTCGCCTTGGCGGTAGGCGGGGCCAGCCTCCTGGCCAACACCTCGCTCGATCAGGATTTCCGCGATTGGTACCAGGACGACGCGCGCAGCCGGACCTCCGACGAGTTGGGCGACATCGTCAAGCCATTTGGCGACGGCAGGATCATGATCCCCGGCTGTTTTGCCCTTGGGCTGGTCGGGGCCCTGCACGACGATACCCAATGGGGCAGCGGGTTGGCCGACTTCAATGCCCGAGCCCTCCGGGCCTACGGCACAGGCGTCCCGACGCTCCTCTTGTTGCAGTATGGCCTCGGCAGTGCCCGGCCGGCACACGGCCCTGACGCCTCCTATTGGAAGCCGTTCGACCACTCCAACGGCGTCAGCGGTCACGCTTTTATCGGCGCGGTCCCTTTCATCACCGCCGCCCAGATGACGGACGACGGTTGTCTGAAAGGCCTCCTCTACTTTTGCTCCGTGCTGCCCGCCTGGTCGCGGGTCAACGACGACCAGCACTACCTCTCGCAGGTGCTTCTAGGCTGGTGGATCGCCTATCTGTCCTGCGACGCCGTCAACGCCACGCAGCACGCGGACGACCGCCTCTGGATTGCCCCGATTGCCTCGCCGGAGATGGTGGGGGCGACCGTCATGTACCGGTACTGAGCGGCTGCTCCGGCTCCCGCGCGGCGACGCCCCTTCCCAACCACACGATGGCGATCCCCAGGCAGACGACAAACGGCCCCTCGCAAAGGACCCACGGGAGGGGCATTCCGATAGCGGCATCCATTGCCAGCATGGCCGCGCCGAAGACCACGGCGAGCCAGCCCTGAAACAGGATCAGCGGCAAGTAC
>CAYGZI010000847.1:0-2092 GCA_964354245.1 uncultured Planctomycetaceae bacterium | reverse complement strand
CATGATGGGCGTGGTCGGCCCGCTGGGCAAGATCCTCGGCCCCCGGGGATTGATGCCCTCGCCCCGCGCCGGAACCGTGACCCCCGAGGTCGGCAAGACGGTCCGCGAATACAAGGCCGGAAAGGTCGAGTTCCGCAACGACGCCGGCGGCATCATCCATGCCGTCGTCGGCAAACTGAGCTTCGAGGGGCAAAAACTCGTGGAGAACGTCCGGGCCTTCATCGGCCACGTCGTCTCCCTGAAACCCTCGACCGTCCGCGGGCAGTACGTCAAGAGCATCGCGCTGAGCGCGACCATGAGTCCCAGCGTGCGCGTGGCAGCCTAACTATGAGCAAGTACGTTAAGAACCTGATAAGTGAAGATCTCCGGCGCCGGCTCCAGGGCGTCGACGACGCCTTGCTGGTCAACATGGTCGGCTTGGACGCCACCGCCAGCAACCGGCTCCGCGCGGAGCTGCGGCAGAAGAACATCCGCGTGCTGGTGGTCAAGAACAGCCTGGCCGCCCGGGCTGCGGCGGGGACGCCCCTGTCAACGGCGTTGGAGGGGTTGGGCGGATCGGCCGCGATCTGCTGGGGCGCCGGCGACATCATCACCCTCGCCAAGGAGGTCACCCGGCTGGCCAGAGACCGACGCTTCGCTCCGTTCGCGGCCCTCGGGGGCGTGCTGGACGGCGAGAAGCTCTCGCCCGAGCAAGTTCACGAGGTCAGCAGGTGGCCCAGCCGGGAGGAGGTCCTGGGCATGCTTGTGGGCCAGATCCTCGGGCCCGGGGCCCGGTTGGCGTCGCAGTTGACTTCCGCCGGCGCGGGAGTCGCCGGCCAGATCAAGGAGTTGGCCGGCAAGGAGGAGATGAAGGATGAGGGGCCGAAGGACGAGGAGCCGCTTGCGGCTTTAGCCGCGCCAGCAGCGGAGTCGCCCCACTGAGAACACCAAGAGCCAAAACGGAATACAAACCGTAAAGACAGTACTGAGCTGGTATCGGCGGCCGGCCGTCGGCAGCCGTCCCGCCACGTCAAGCTAGAAAGGATCAATCCCGCGATGGCGACCGACGAAGCAGTCCGCGAGTATACTCCGCAAGCGAAGGAACTCGGCGACAAGATCGTGCAATTGACGCTCAAACAGGCCAAAGAGCTAAGCGACTATCTGGAGCAGGTCCACGGCATCAAGGCCGCTGCGGCCGGCGCCGTGATGATGGCCGCCCCGGCGGCCGCGGCCGCCGAGGCCAAGCCCGAACAGACCGAGTTCGACCTGATCTTGGAGGGTTACGGCGACAAGAAGATCGGCGTGATCAAAGAGGTCCGGGCAGTGACCGGCCTGGGGCTGAAGGAGGCCAAGGACCTGGTCGAGGGCTTCCCGGCCAAAGTCAAGGAGGGGATCTCCAAGGAGGACGCCGAGAAGATCAAAGCCCAACTGGAAGCAGCCGGCGCGACGGTCTCGATCAAGTAAAAGCGTCCCACGGCCGCTTTTTCCCCATTGCGCCCTCACCCAAGGGACGAGGTGGTGTGCGCGGGCAGAGACTACTTGACCTTACGCAATCCCACCATCTTTTTTCCGCAGGACGGACTCCGGCCGCCGGGGTCGGGGTGCGCCCTGGTTTGGCTTCTCCATTTTCCACCGTTTTGCCGGTCTGCTCTCCGGTAGAAGAGGGTGATGCTCTATGGCTACCCCCGCTCAACGGCTCTTGACGCTCCCGCACGTGCGACATTTCGGCAGCCGCCGGCAGCCCCATGCCATCCCCGACCTGACCCAGATCCAGACCCGCAGCTATGCCGAGTTCCTCCAGTACGACGTCCCCTGGCAGCAGCGGGAAGACTCGGGGCTGGAGGGCGTGCTGCGGGAAATCTTCCCGGTCGAAAGCTACGACAAGTCGCTCCGCCTGGAGTACGTCCGCTACGAGCTCGGAAAGCCCCGCTACGAGCCCGACGAGTGCCGCCAGTTGCGATTGACCTACGGCCGCCCCATGAAGGTCATCCTCCGGCTGACCAAGGAGCAGCCCATCGAGGAAGAGGTCTACCTGGGCGACCTCCCCATCATGCTCGGAGGCGGGGAGTTCATCATCAACGGGGCCGAACGCGTGGTGGTCAGCCAGTTGCAC
>CAYGZI010000846.1:0-2102 GCA_964354245.1 uncultured Planctomycetaceae bacterium | reverse complement strand
AAGCGGCGGAAATCGTTGAATTATTTCGCCCAATAGCGTAACTTGGGCTAGGCCGCGGCCCGCGAGATCCTTGAGGGCTCGGGAGTACCGTTGCCGCTCTGCCGCGGTAAGGGACCGGCCCTCCCAGGCCGCCGGCCGAAACGGCACGCCGTCGCCGCAATCGTCCGCACGCCAGGGTGCCCGGTCGAGGATCGTCCGGCCCCTGAGTTCCAGGGCAGCCAGGACGCTCATCAGGATTTCGTCGGCGGTGCTGCCCATGTCACGTGTCACAGAAAGAAAGTGTGTCTATCTGCCTTACCGTCCCGCAAACCGTCAGCCGTCAGACCCCCAGAAAGGACCCGCGGACGGGGGGGGTGGCTCAGGCATCGGGCCGCCCCTCCGTCGTGCGTCGCACCATCAGGACCACCGCCTCCCGGTCGTCGTGGTGCTCGGTGCGGACGCCCACGACTTCCAGCAGCAGCCGGGCGGCCCATCGCGGGCAGTGCTTGCTCGCCCAGGTCCTGTAGCCCTCGGTGGCAAACCGCTTGCCGGCCACGTCGATCGGCACGTACCGCGGCTGGCCAGCGGGCCCGTCGGCGGGATAGCGGACCTTGACCCGCTGGCCGTCCAGCCGCGTGCTGATACTCTCCCGGCCCCAAAGGGTGTCGCCTACGCGCCAGGTTCTCTGCAATGCGACCGGGCACGGGCGGATACGCCGGCGGATCTCGGTCTCGCCGCGCTCGAGGAGCGCCCGGATTTCCGGCCGGGTGACGAGGATCGGCTTGGCCGCGGGGATCGTGTCGGGGTCTGAATTGTGGGTTTGCTTGGCGGGAATGGCGGCCTCGGCCTGGTAGCGGGAGGACTGACTCTTGGTCAAGCCAAGATCGTCAAGAGAAACGGTCGCAGGCTGTGACCGTTTCTCTGGTCTCCCCTCCGCCAGTTCCCCCCGCTCCTTCGGCGAGTCCGACGTGGGGGGCAAGGTGGCCGCCGCGGGGCCCTGGTCAGGTCCGCCGGCCGCCTGGTCGACGTCGCCGCCCACGCCCGCCGCGGGGTCGGGATTGGGGCCGTTACCCTCCGGCGCGGGGGGGGTGGGGAAGAGGGGTAGATCGCTCATGTAGGTCTCTCCATAGGTTGCCACTCCGCCCGAAGGTTGCCATAGATTGCCACATTCCAAACGGGGATCTATGGCAACCTATGGTCCGGTTTGGCAATCTTCGGGCTCCTCAGGGACCGGTTCGGGCAGTGACCAAAACCACCTTGCCCCCGCGCCGAACCCTTGGCGGTTCGACTGGACGCCGAGCTGGGCCTTGGTTCGGTTGAGGCTCCGGACACAGATCCCCTCCCGCTCAGCACGTTCCTGGATGGTGTCCGCCTCGACCGGACCCGCAGCCAACTGTTGCCGGAGCCACCCCTTGGCGTCCGCTCGCTCTCTTCGGGCGGGCGTTTGGGTCTCCATCGCCTCATCAACAGCCACATGGATCGGCTCGCGCTCCCAAGCCAAGCACGGTGCCCCTCTTTCGCCCTCTGGGGCGACGATGGTATAGGCCAGCCCGCCGGTGGCGTCGGACGAGAGGTTGTTCTTGATCGGCAACATCAGTCGCCGGGTCGGATTGTTCCCGTCCTTGATGACCCCCCACGCCGCCCGGGCCGCGGCCACGAACGCCAACGAGCCCATCGTCCGGTACATCGCCGGGCCGCCGGCCTTGTTGAGGTGGGAGATGCACACGATCGCTACCCGGAGCCGCTGGGCCAGCTCGCCCAGCGGAGCCAGCACGGCGCGGACGTCGGCATTCTTGTGGCTGTCGATCTTCCCGAGGTACGCGCTGATGGGGTCGATGATGACGAGGCAGCAGTCCTGCAAGCTGACGATGCCTTGCTCCAGGGCCGGCAGGTCCCGATCCAACGAGAATGGCCGCGTGGCCCGCTGCTTGGCGTCTGTGTCGTACCACTCGACGGCAGTGAGGATATGGATCTTGCTTGGGTCTGCGCCGGCCGCGTCCAGCCGCGGGCGGACCGTGTCGGCCGGGTCATCCTCCGCGGTCAACAGGACCACCGACCCAAGCCTCCCGGGTGTTTGGAGGGCATCGGGCCACGGGAACCCGCGCGATACCCGGCTGGCGATG
>CAYGZI010000845.1:0-2106 GCA_964354245.1 uncultured Planctomycetaceae bacterium | reverse complement strand
CTTCCAGTGCCCGCCCAGACACACGGCCGAGACCATCAGCCCGGTCTTGCCGCAGCGGCGGTATTCCATGTCCGGGTTGTAGTTGAGGATCTTGCCGGTGTCCTGCTTCGCCGGATTGCCGGGCGGAATCAAATCCGGCACAGCGGCCCCAACGGCCATCGCCGCGGCGGCCGCGGTCGTCTCCCCAATGAACTCCCGTCGGGTCAGCTTGTTCTCAGACATGCCTGCATTCCTCCTTTACAATCCTGGCGGCCATCCAACTATAACTCCCCTCTCCCGTCCGCGGGAGAGGGGCCGGGGGTGAGGGCCCGCAGCCCCGTAGGTTATGCTTCAGCATAACCGCACTTCCAACCCGTGTCGAGATGTCGGATCTTGTGCCACGCCCGATATGCTCAAGCATAACCTACGGGGCTGACAACGCGAAGTCATTGCTCGATGGCGATGGAAGTATCGCCGTGGGTGGAGACGGTGATCCGGCTTTGGGACGACGCGGCTTTCTACGAGCAGGAGAGGCGCCGCTCCGTCGCTGCCGCGGAAGCCTGGCGTCCGGAGCGGCTGGTGGCGCAATACGATGCGTTTTTCCGTGGGCTTTGGGCGTGCGACGTCCCGGCCGTGCAAGAAGCTGAAAGCTGACTGCTGAAAGCTGACTGCTGAAAGCCGATAGCTGGTTGCTTTGCCGGGTCTTCGCTTTGCTCGAACCAGCCTACGGTTTCTCGACCCAGCCTACGGCTTCTTCAGGTACTTGTCGAACCAATCGGCGATCGTCTTCTGGTCCTGGCCGATGGTGACCCAGCCGTGGCCGGCGCCCTTCTTGACGACCAGCTCCGCCGGCACCCCGGCCTCCTTGAACTTGGCCATCATCAGCTCGGCCTGCTGGATCGGCACCAGCTCGTCGGCGTCGCCGTGGATGATCAGCGTGGGCGGGTCGTCCTTGGTCACGTGATAGGCGGGCGAAATCTGCCGGCCGATCTCCAGGATCCGCTTCTTGTCCGTGATCTGCACGTAGCACGCGGTCTTCGGGTCCAGCTCGCGGAATTGAAAGGGGGCCCGGAAGCCCTTGAGCAGGTTCTCGCCCAAGGCGACGTTGCCGGACTTGCCGTAGTTGAGGAAATCGGTGGGCGGGAAGAAGCAGGCCACGGCCTGCACGCGGCTGGAGGTCCGCTCGACCGGGTCCTTGGCGATGAGCTTGCCCGGATCGCCGGCAGTGCCGATCATCAGCGACAGGTGCCCGCCGGCCGACGCGCCGGTGATGCCGATGCGATTGGGGTCGATCTTGAAATCCTTGGCGCGGCAACGGATGTAGCGGACTGAGCGGTTCAGGTCGGCCACGGCCTCGGGGATCGCGTAGCGCGGCTGGCTGCCGTGGACCACGGCAAAGACCGTGTAGCCGCGGTTGAGAAACGCGCGGACAAATGCCGCGTTGATCCAGTCGTGCGACGAGAAGAACCCGCCGCTAACGACCCAGATCACCGCCGCTCCGTTGGGGTCCTTCTTCGGCGCAAGCACGTCCAAGGTCAACGCCATTCCGTCCTTTCGCCCATAGACCACGTCCTCCTGGCGAGTGTACGACTCCTTATCCGCCGCGGGGGCCGGCACACCGCCGGTGCAAACCACCACCGCCAAGACCGCGAACGCGCTCAACACCGATCTCAGCTTCATGTTGTCGCTCCTCAACATCATTTCTGCCAACCAAAGCCCACGGGTCGCAGCCCGTGGGCTTTACGTACCCGATCACAGCGGCCAGTATACGTGTTGCCCCGGCACAAGGAAACCGACCAGGACATTCTGCCCCTGGTTTGGCAGTTCGGCACGGGCGAGTTGACTGGCGGCAGGCCGCGTGATAGGTTGCCATGCTGTGGCACAGCCGCCCTCGGCTGTGCGCGAGTGCGAACAGCCGAGGGCGGCTGTGCCACAAGCGACCTTCCCGCCAACACGATCCCCGCCACGGAGCCCACCCATGTCTAGCCTGCTCGCTTTGTTGCTCGTCGTCGCCGCGCCGCCCGACACGGTGAAGATTCCCGCCGAATCGGAGATCCTCAAGACGCTCCGGCCCGAGCACCCCCGACTCGTCGGACTGCCGGCCGACCTGGATCGCGTGAAGAAGCT
>CAYGZI010000844.1:0-2122 GCA_964354245.1 uncultured Planctomycetaceae bacterium | reverse complement strand
AGGAGGTCCTGGCCCGGGCGAACGCGGCCAGTTTGTAGTCAAAACAAACGCACCTAAGTCCTTAATTGGCAACAAAACCGGCCCGACTTTGAGCAAGTTGGGATAGTCTCAGTGTACTATGGCCGACCAGTCTGCGGAGTTGATTGCGCACATCAAGGCCCATGCGCCGGCGGGCGACTTCAGGCCCTGTTCGTACTATGGGCCGGAAGAGGATGCTCTGACGTTCTACAGGCTGATCTAGGAAATGTCCGCGTTCCGCATCTATGCCGACGAGTTGGGCACACACAGCGATGAATGGCTGGTTATCGGGATGCTGTTCGTGCCCGATCATGGGCCGTTACACGCGGCTTTAGCGAAGTCCAAGGACGATCTTCAGTACTTCAACCGATCGCCGAAACGGTCCGCTCGGTACAAGGAATTACACCTTTCCGAGTTCAAGTCTAATCGGGATCTTGAAGTCGCCAAGAAGTGGGTCGACTCATTCATCGCCCACACTTGCTACTATCGCTGCGTCGTAGTCGATTGGAGGACATGGGACGCAAGATATTTCGGCGATCCTTTTGAAGCGGAGTCGCTGAAGAAGCGGCACGCATACAAGAAGTGGGCGGAGATGCTACTCCAGCCAGAGTTGAAACTGTCCGACGGCAGACCCCGCTTCTGTAACGCGAGATTCTACCTGGACAAGCTTCGCATCCTTTACGGATATGACGTGCTTGACCATCTTCGTGTCCGGTTTACCGGCGATTACCGCGGATCGTCTCCCTACATCGAGCTGTTTCAGCATACTGATTCATGGAAGGACGCGAATCAGTGCCTTCAGTTGTGCGACCTGTTGACGGGTTGCGTGTACCAATCGCTGGTACCAGCACGAAGTGATGAGAAGCAGGCAGCACGAGCGTATTTAGACGGGACGCTCGCAAGGCTCGGTGTGGTGAGGAACACGCCTAGCTTTTGGCGGCAGTACGCGCCAAACACACTTACGAAGCACTTTCCGAAGTTCAGCGCGTGGTTTTGGCGTCCAACAGGCAAGACAGGCGGCCATCGCCGGAAACGATGAGTCACCATTCCAAGAAATGCGAAACCTGGATGGGCTGACTGTCATCGGCGATCGGGCAAGGCCCAAACCCTCGGCCAGCGCTCCAGGCTTCTGTAGTGAGTTTCTTATAGCTCGCGGTCAAGATCCTTTTTCGCAGAAACGGCGAAAACTAGATGTAACATCTTTGCGGCCAAGCGATTGCGTTACTAGGGGTTGCCTCCTCCGTCCCCCCTCTTGTTGGTTATAACCGCGCGTCCTGCCATCCGAAATCGTCGGCTGTTTTGCCTTCTGCATTCCCCCGAACTTTCCCTTACACGACCTTCATACTGTACCGGAACCAAGCCGCAGGGAGCATAGCGAATTGGCCGGCGGCGTGCTACTCTGATGGGGATGTCCCTCCACATCCCCCGCTATCTCGCCCCGTTTCATCCCAAACAGGTCCCGCACTTCTTTACCGACGTGCTGATCGTCGGCAGCGGCCTGGCCGGGCTCCGCGCGGCCCTGGCCGTAGACCCGGGCCTCTCGGTCTTGGTCTGTACCAAGGACAGCCTGCTGCAATCCAATAGTGCCCACGCCCAAGGGGGAATCGCCGCGGTCCTCGATCCGGAAGACCGCTTTGAGGACCACGTGGCCGACACCCTGGAGGCCGGCGGCCGGCTCTGCGATCGGCAGGTCGTGGAACACGTGATCCGCGAGGCCCCAAAACGCATCCAGGAGCTGATCGCCTGGGGAACGCAGTTCGACCGCACCGACGACGGGCTGGACCTCTCCCGCGAGGGAGGTCACGGCCGCGACCGCATCGCCCATGCCCTCGGGGACGCCACCGGCAAGGAAGTCATGCGGGCGGCGGCGGCCCGGGTCCAACAGTGCGCCAACGTCGACGTCTGGGAGCACACGTTCACGGTGGACCTCTTGACCGAGGACGGGGCCTGCCGCGGGGCGTTGGTCTGGAACCGCCAGCACGGCAAGACGCTCGTCTGGGCCAAGCAGACGATCCTCGCCACCGGCGGCGCCGGCCAGCTCTTCCGCGAGACCACCAACCCCGACGTGGCCACGGGCGACGGCATGGCCATCGCCTACCGGGCC
>CAYGZI010000843.1:0-2123 GCA_964354245.1 uncultured Planctomycetaceae bacterium | reverse complement strand
CCGGGTGGGCCTCGACGCCGCGCAGTCGCATCCCGTCGGCCAGCTCGCCGAACCGGTCGGCCGCCTCCTCCGTGATGTGGACCGTGGTGACCTCGGGCCGGAGTGCCTCGGGGTCGAAGAAGACCTTGCGCAGCACGTCCAGATTGCGCGGCTGGGCCAGCCCGGCGAGGTTGAAGGCGTGGACCTGTTTGGCCGTGCCGGTGAAGTTGGTGTGGACCTCGAAGCGGTCCATGTCGGAGACGACCAGGAGCGGCGGGTTCTCCAGGTCCTCGCGGTAGAGGAGCAATTGGTCGTAGGCGGCCTTGAGGTCCTTGTGGCGGCGCTTGTATTCCCATCCGAAGTGGCCCCGCTTCCACACGTCGGCCCAGCCCTGCGCGCCTTCCACGGTCCGCACGCCGCGCTCGAAAGTGAAGTGGGTCCCCTCGGGATCGGCCTCGGCGGGCTTGGGGTGGTCCAACAGGTCGCACAGGTCGCAGAAGTGCTGCTGGCAGGCGCTCCGCTCGCTCAGACGGACGTTCTGCCACTTGGCCACAAAATCGGTGGGAGTCATGGCCGATTGTCCCGGTGCAGGATCAATGACCTACGCAAGACGCGCATTCTACGGTAAGGGCGTACAGACCGCCAGGGGACCGTGGAGAGGGATGAAGGATGAGGGATGAAGGATGACGAGTGAGGGATGAGGGAACAAAGCTGACCGGGGAATCAAGACGCAGACGATCCGACACTGCTTGTGCGAAGCAGTGGCACACTGTTGCGATCATCGTACAGCCGTGAGTAATACCGCTTAATGCACCCGCTGGCCGGGCTCCGCCCCGGCGTCGGGCGTCAAGAGAAAGATGTCCTTTCCGCCCGGGCCCGAGGCAAGGATCATCCCTTCGCTCGTGCCGAACTTCATCTTGCGCGGGGCGAGGTTCGCCGCGCAGACCGCCAGGCGCCCGACCAACGACTCCGGCTTGTACGCCGTCTTGATCCCGGCAAAGACCGTGCGGCGCACGTCGCCGCCGAGACTGAGCGTGAGCTTCAGGAGCTTGTCGGCCCCGTGTACGTCTTCCGCGGCCACGATCCGCGCGATCCGCAGATCGACCAGCGTGAAGTCGTCGATCGCGATGAGCGTCTCCACGAGCGGCTCGGCGCGGAGCGGCGCGCCGCCGTCCTGCGGCGCGGCCGGGGGCACTGGCGTCCCGCCAGTGCTGGTGCCAGACACGGGCAAGATGCCCGTGCCACCCTTGCCGGCGGAATCTTCTTCTTTGCTGGCTTCGATCATGGCTTCCACCTGCTCTCGTTTGACGCGGACCATCATGTGCTCGAATCGCTTGACTTGCTTGCCCAGGAGCGGCCGCTTCGACTGGTCCCAACTCGCGATCGGCTCGCCCAGCAGCTCGCCCGTCTGCCCGGCAAGCCGCGGCAGCACCGGGGCCAGGTAGATCGCCAGTTGCCGGAACACGTTTAGCCCCACGGTGCAAACGTTTTGAAGCTCGCCGGCCTTTTGCGGGTCCTTGGCGAGATACCACGGCTGGACGCGGTCGATGTACTGGTTGGCCCGGTCGCTGGCCGCCAGCACCAGGCGCATCGCCCGGCTGTAGTCCCCCGCGTCGTAGGCCGCGGCAATCGCGTCGCCATCGGCCGCCGCCTGGGAAAAAAGCCCGCCGTCGTCCGGATACTCGGCTGCAAGGCCGCACTTCTCGGCGAAGCGGGCGGTGCGGGCGGCCAGGTTGACCACGTTGCCCACCAGGTCGGCATTGACCTTGGCCACGAACTCGTCGAGGTTCATGTCGAGGTCTTCCACGCCGCCGCTCAGCTTCGCGGCGTAGTAGTATCGCAAGTACGACGGATCGAGGTGCTCCAGGTACGTCGCGGCGCGCACGAACGTGCCGCGGCTCTTGGACATCTTCTCGCCGTTGACGGTCAGGAAGCCGTGGATGTGGACCTTCGTCGGCAGGCTGTATCCGGCGACCTCGAGCATCGCCGGCCAAAAGAGCGTGTGGAAATACTGGATGTCCTTGCCGATGAAGTGGTGGATCTCGGTAGGTGGCGAGTGGCGGGTGGCGGGTGGCGGGTGGCCCTTCCACCACGAGTCGAAATCTTCGCCCTGCCGCTTGCACCACTGCAATGTCGAGCCGAGG
>CAYGZI010000842.1:0-2125 GCA_964354245.1 uncultured Planctomycetaceae bacterium | reverse complement strand
TCTTTCCGTTCCCCTACATGCGGCGGGAGCTGTGGCTGCACCTGAAATGCCTCTTGCGGGATGCCGGGCTGCCGTTCGACCGGAAGCATTTGTTCCACTGCCTGCGCAGGACCGCCGAGAGCTACGCGGCGCTCCAGGTCGGCATTCCAGCGGCCGCTGCAATGGTCGGCCACAGCGTGGCCGTGGCGAAAGAGCACTACATCAGCCCGACTGTTTACCGGGCGCCGAGCCTGATCGACGCGCTGCCCCGGCCGTCGATGACGACCGACCCCGCGAAAGCGGAGACCGAGTAGCGTTTACCTTTGCCCCGGGGCCTCCCCGCCCTGGGGCGTTTTTCTGCGCCAAAACCATAGCACCCGCATAGCACGGCGTCATTTTGCCACTCGGCACCAACAAAAAGGCCCGACGTAACTCATTGCTACGTCGGGCCTTATGTGTGCCCCCTGCACGATTCGAACGTGCGACAACCTGATTAAGAGTCAAGCAAAACCGGGTTTTCTGGGGTTTTCGTCTGATTTACGCTGATAGCTAGGTATTGACGCCGCAGGGACTTAGCTATACACTAAGGTTGACGGTGCTAGACGGGTTTTGACGCCGCGCATAGCACGGGCCTAGCACCGAAACCCGCGGAGTCCTCTGACATGGCCAATCAGATGCGCTGTGGACCCGTCCGGCTGGTCTTCTCCAAGACCCGCCTGGAGGCCCTCCAACCGCCGGCAACCGGCCGGGTCTACGTCTACGATCAGAAGTGCCCAGGCCTCGCCTTGTGCCTCACGGCCGCCGGCAGCCGGGTGTTCTACTTCTACGCCTGGGGCCAAGGGAAACCCCAACGGATTCGGTTGGGGGCTGTCAGGGAGATCACCATCGACCAGGCCCGGCGGCTGGCCGCCAAGCACCGGGTGGCAATAGGCGACGGCCGTGACCCCCAAACCGAGCGGCGTCTGGTCCGGCAGGAACCCACGCTGGCCGATCTGCACCGGCACTGGATGGAGGTCTACGCCAAGCCCCACAAGCGGTCCTGGAAGGAAGACCAGCGGAGGTATGACAACCACCTGCTGCCCTGGGCGGCCCACCGCCTGTCGACGATCAAGAAGGCCGATGTGCAGGCCCTCATTGCGGGCGTGGCCCAGAAGCGGAAACCGCCGGAAGGGGAGAAGGGCCGGGAGCGGGGCGGGAGGTACGAGGCCAACCGGCTGTTGGCCTTGTTGCGGGCAATGCTCAACCGGGCCGATGAAGTCGGGTACGAGGGCGTCAATCCCGCGGCGAGAGTGAAGCCGTTCCGGGAGGAGAGCCGGGATCGGTTCTTACAGCCTGACGAGCTGCCCCGGTTCTTCACAGCCCTGGGGGAAGAGCAACCCACGATCCGCGATCTGTTCTGGCTCTGCCTTCTGACCGGGGCTCGCCTGGGCAACGTCGTGTCGATGGCCTGGGCCGACGTGAGCTTCGACTTGCACCTCTGGAGGATTCCCGAGACGAAAGGGGGCCACGTCGTGGTGGTGCCCCTCGTCGATCAGGCCCTCAACGTGCTACGGGTCCGCCTGGAGGCCGCCAACGGCAGCCCGTGGGTTTTCCCCGCCCCGAGCCGATCGGGCCACGTCGTCAACGTGCGGAAGCCCTGGGGGCGTCTCTGCCAGCGGGCCGGACTCGGGGATCTGCGAATCCACGATCTGCGACGGACGATGGGATCTTGGCAAGCATCTACCGGGGCCAGCCTCCTGATGATCGGGAAGATGCTGGGGCATACGACGGCCTCGGCGACGCAGGTGTATGCCCGGTTGGCCTTGGAGCCCGTCCGGGCTGCCGCGGAGCGGGCCGTGGGCGCGATGGAAGCCGCCGGCGGGCTGCTTCCCGCGCCGCAGAAGGCAGGCGAGCCGTGCGACCCGTAATGACCCTCGACGACGATCAGTTGCTGAATCTCTTGATGCAGATGCTACAGCAGCTCGGCACAATCCCCGACGAGGAGCCGCAACTCATCCGCGATTCGTTGGGGGAGGCGTTCATGCTGAGACTGAACGACGTCATGGAACGGACGGAGAAACGCCTGAACGCCCGCGAGGCCCGTTACAGGGGGCCACTGGGAAAGCAGCGGAAGGCCGCCGCTCGTGCCGATGCCGTGCGCGAGCGC
>CAYGZI010000841.1:0-2125 GCA_964354245.1 uncultured Planctomycetaceae bacterium | reverse complement strand
CGGGGCCGACGAGGGCCTTCAGCAGACCTTGGCCGACTACGGCCACCATCTCGGTATCGCCTTCCAGATCACCGACGACGTGCTGGACGTCAACGGGAACGAGGACCTGACGGGCAAATCGTTGGGGACCGACCTGCTCAAGCAGAAGCCCACGCTGCCCGTGATCCGGCTTCTCCAGGAGGTCCGCGGCCAACAGCGGATCGAGCTGCTCGGGCTCCTGGCGCGGACGGACGGGCAGGCCCGGGAGGCACTCAGGCCGTGGTTGGAGCGATGGGACGCCGTGGCCTATGCCGAGGAGAGGGCCCGCGGCTACAGCCTGCGGGCAGACAGTGCCCTTAAGGAAGTGCCGGCCGGTCCGGCCCGCCAGGCCCTCGCGCACCTGGCGGAGTTCGTGGTGGCTCGGCGGCAGTAGCCCGCGCCGCAGGAGGGGGGGACTCGGCCAGCATGGGGCGCAGCTCGTCCACGAAATCGTGGACGTCTTCGAACTGCCGGTAGACGCTGGCAAAGCGGACGTAGGCCACCTGGTCGAGCGTTCTGAGGTGCTGCATGACCAGTTCCCCGAGGTAGCGGCTCTCGACCTCGGTGTGGAAGTTCGCCTCCACGTCGTTCTCCACCTCGGCGACGATCTGCTCGAGTCGGGCGTCGCTGATGGGACGCTTCCAGCAAGCCTTCTCCAGCCCGAGCTTGATCTTGTCGCGATCGAAGGGGACGCGAGTGCCGTCCTTCTTGATGACCTTGATCGTGGGCTCGACCCGCTCGTAAGTCGTGTAGCGTCGCTGGCAGGCCAGACACTCGCGGCGCCGGCGCGTGACGAATCCGTCCTCGCTGGCCCGCGAGTCGAGCACCCGGTCGTTATCCACCTGGCAGTAGGGGCATTTCATGAGCGGCACCTTGCTCCGCCTATCACTATACGCCGGGAGGCGGCCCCGCCGGTAGGCAGGTGCCGAAAATACTATGCCGTTAGTGACCCTTGAGCGGGGAGGCGATATAATGGGCAGCCGCAGGCTTCTGTACAGGCGGCAGCGTTTGGCCCGGATGGGTTCTCGGAAAGGATCCCTCGCGATGAAGTGCCCAAAATGCGACGCGGAAGTCAATCAGAATTCCGTCTATTGCCCCAAGTGCGGTGAGCGGCTGGACTCTCCCGAAAGGGGGTTCTTTCCTCAGCCCGCACAGGCAGCCCCGGGGGCCGAGTCCCAACCGGGACCGCCGCAGACCCCGGCCGAACAGCTCCTCCGGCCCAAGACCGAGGGGCCCCCGGATACGGCCGCCGGTGCCCGCTCGCGCATCGAACGAATGGTCGAGTCGGACCGGGAGACCCTTTGGGTCGGACGCTACTCCTTTAAGGGGATCGTCCCCTGGATGATCCTCACCGGGCTGGTCCTGATCTTGCTGACGGTCCTTGGCTGGTGGGTCGGGTCCCACGAGTGGAATTGGTGGAGCGAGTGGGGGAAAAGATGGTTTTGGCAGACCACGTGGATCGGGGTGATCCTGGTCTGGTTGTGCCAGTTCCTCCTGTTCGCTTGGCGCCGTCTGGCGCACCGCTACCGGCTGACGCCCCAGACCTTCTTCCACGAGAAGGGGATCGTCTTCCGCTCCACCAGCCCCATCGAGATCGTCGGCATCGACGACATGACGTTCGAGCAGACGATCCTGGAGCGGCTCTTCGGCGTGGGCACGATCCGGCTCTTGTCCAAAGACATGAGCGATTCCGCCGTGGTGATGAAGGGCATCCCGAACGTCAAGGAGGCATTTTCCAAGATCGACCAGGCGCGCCGCGCCGAGCGCCGGGCGCGGGCGGTGCGGGTGGAGAATGTGTGACGCAGAGGGCTCACCACGGAGACACGGAGGTCGCGGAGAAGGAGACTGGTGGCGCGGGTGACGGGTGGCGGGTGGCGGGTGGGCGTAGGACGGATTAGAAGGGTTCAGGGTTCAGGGTTTGGGATTCGGGGTTCAGGGTTCGGAGCCGGGCCGTGTCGGCCCGGGGGATGCGGAGGGGCGGGAGACTGGGGGCGCGGGGCGGGTGGCGGGTGGCGGGTGGCGGGAGACTGGTGGCGCGGGGCGCGGGGCGGGTGGCGGGTGGTGGGAGACGGTAGGACGGATTTTCAATCCGTCCAGCGTAGCCCGG
>CAYGZI010000840.1:0-2127 GCA_964354245.1 uncultured Planctomycetaceae bacterium | reverse complement strand
ACGACACCACGGGCGACCTGCTGACGCCCAACACGTACTACTACAAGGTCTACGGCTTCGACAGCGCGGCCAGCGACCGCTTGAACGCGTACGGTACCAGCGGCGGCACGAACACCAAGCGGGTGATCACGCCGCTGGACTACCTCCTGGCCACCTACGGCTCGTGGACCGACGCCCCGTGATGCAGGTACTAGGGATTGGGGACTAGGGATTGGGGATTAGGGATTAGGAATCAGGGGTTCACGGTCTGTATTCATCCCTCATCCCTCGTCCCTCGTCCTTCAGTCCTCACGCCATCACGCGATCCGGGCGCAACAGTCCCGGCGGCTCCTCTCCGCGCGCGGAGGCGGGGGATGGCTTCATCACGGGGTCGTGGCCAACCAGAAGGTGGTATGTCGCCACCTTAAATGATTAACTCAGCCAGACTCGGCGGCACCCCCAAGCGCCGTTTCACCCGGTCGGCCAGAATACTCCTCTAGCCCGTGGTCGGGCGCGACCCAGTGCCGCGCGTGAGCTATGGTTGACAGAGGCCGATTTTGCCGCGGGCGGGGGGTCGCGTTCGAGATGTTTTGGCGACGCAGGAACTGTTCGGAACGGCGGCACGTGCAGATGTACCTATGGGCGGCGGCCATCCTATGGTCGTCCGCGCTGGCAGGCTTTTCCATCGCCTACGTCGTCCGCCAGCGTGCGGCTTCTCTGGAGTTGGCGCGGACCTACGCCAGGGCGGCGTACGACAAGGACGTCATCTACCGGCGTTGGAACGCCTTGCACGGCGGGGTGTACGTGCCGGTCGGCCCCAAGTCTCAGCCGAATCCATATCTGCGGGCGCCGGAGCGGGAGATCACCACGCCTTCGGGCCGGGTATTGACGTTGGTCAATCCGGCGTACATGACGCGTCAGGTGGACGAGCTGGCCGCCGAACAGACCGGCCTCCACGCCAAAGTCACCAGTCTCCGTCCGCTCAACCCGATCAACGCCCCCGATGATTGGGAACACGCCTGCTTGGAGGCGTTCCAGGAGGGGCAGACCGAGGTGGTGGGGATCGAATCGGTCGCCGGCCGGCCCTACGTCCGGCTCATACGCCCCTTGCGCGTCGAAGAGAACTGCCTGAAATGCCATGGGGCCCAGGGCTACCGGCTGGGCGACGTCCGCGGCGGGATCAGCGTTTTGGTGCCCGCCGCCGGACTCCTCCACGAGCAGGCTTCGGAAAGGTGGATCGTTCATCCCGGACTGGGGCTGGTGTGGCTGACCGGACTCATTGGCATCGTGCTTGCGGGCCGGGGCATCGGGCGCCGCATCCGCGAGCGCGAGCAGACGTTGGAGACCTTGCGGCAAAGCGAGCAGCGATTCCGCCGGCTCTTCGAGCAATCCAACGACGCGATCTTGCTGGTGGACCGGGAAGGCCGGATCCTCGACGCCAACGGCCGAGCCTGCGAAATGACCGGCCATGCCCGGGACGAGCTGATCGGGGAGCTCATTCACAGCCTGCACGCGGAGCGCGACGACGCCTTCGTCAACACGGCGATCGAGTTCATCATGGAGCACGGGGCCTGCCGCCTCGAATCGCACTGCCTGCGCAAGGACGGCACGGTGGTGGACGTGGAACTCAGCGCCCGGCGCATCGACGAGGCCCAGCCGCTCATCTTCGGGATCTTCCGCGACATGACGGACCGCAAGCGGGCCGAGGAGGCGCTGAAGGAGAGCGAGGAGCGGCACCGCATCCTCTTCGAGAGCACTCGGGACGCCATCATGACGCTTGCGCCTCCCTCGTGGAAGTTCACGTCCTGCAACCCGGCGACCGTGGAGATGTTCCGCGCGAAGGACGAGGCACGGTTCACCTCGCTGGGGCCCTGGGAACTGTCTCCCGACGTGCAGCCGGACGGGCGCCCCTCGGCCGACAAGGCCAGGGAGATGATCGAGACGGCCATGCGCGAGGGCTCTCACTTCTTCGAGTGGACGCACAAGCGGCTCGGCGGCGAGGACTTCCCCGCCACGGTGCTCCTGACCAGAGTGGATCTGAGCGGCCAGGCGTTTCTCCAGGCAACGGTGCGGGACATCACCGGACAGAAGCAGGCCGAGGAGGCGCTGAAGGAGAGCGAGGAGCGGCACCGCATCCTCTTCGAGAGC
>CAYGZI010000839.1:0-2140 GCA_964354245.1 uncultured Planctomycetaceae bacterium | reverse complement strand
TGATCCGCGCGGTGCCCGGGTCGATCACGTAGCGGATCCCCGGCACCGTCAGCGACGACTCGGCCACGTTGGTGGCGATCACGATCCGCCGGTGCGGGTGCGGCTGGAAGATCCGCTGCTGCTCTTTGGCCGGCAGCCGGGCGTAAAGCGGCAGGATCTCGGTCATCTTGCCGGGGTAATCCCCGGGGATGGATCGCCCCCGCAACGACTTGGCCGTTTCCAGGATGTCGCGTTCCGTGGGCATGAAGATGAGGATGTCGCCACGGTCGATGCGGGCCAGCTCGTCGACGGCATCCAGCACCGCCTGCGTCACGTCCCCTTCGCCGGTCTCTTCGTCCGGCTCGACCGGCCGGTAGCGGACCTCGACGGGATACGTCCGCCCCGTGACCTGGACGATCGGGGCCGGCTGCACGCCCCCGTCCGCGGCGGGCATGCTGAAGTGCTCGCTGAAGCGGGCGGCGTCGAGCGTGGCCGAGGTGATGATCAGCTTCAGGTCGCGGCGCTTCGGCAGGACCCGCTTGAGGCAGCCGATCAGGAAGTCGATGTTGAGCGACCGCTCGTGGGCCTCGTCGAGGATGATCGTGTCGTACTGGTCCAGGAGCGGATCGCTTTGGATTTCCGCCAGGAGGATGCCGTCGGTCATCAGCTTGACGTAGGTGTTCGGGCTGGTGGCGTCGGCGAAGCGGATCTTGTACCCCACGTGATGCCCCAGCGGAGTGCCCAGCTCTTCGGCGATCCGGGCCGCGATGGACCGGGCGGCGATCCGCCGCGGCTGGGTATGGCCGATGAGGCGCTCGATCCCGCGGCCGAGCGTGAGGCAAATCTTCGGCAACTGGGTAGACTTGCCCGAGCCCGTCTCACCGCAGACGATCACCACCTGGTGGTCGCGGATGGCGGCGGCGATTTCGTCGCGCCTTTGGGAGACCGGCAGGTCTTCGTCGAAGCGGATTGCGGGCACTCCGGCCCGGCGCCCCTTGTACAAGGCGATCGAGCGCTGGAGTTCCTGCTTCCAGCGGGCCAGGCGCGGATCGACCGGCTGGCGGCGTTTCTCAGCGTCCCGGATCGCGCGGAGGTCCTTGCGGAGCCGATGCCGGTCCGTCGGCATGGCGCGCTCGATATCGCGATCGAAGGAGGGGGACAACGGCACAGACAATGATCTCCAGGCTCTCGGCTGTCAGCTTTCAGCTATCAGCCCTCAGCCGCCAGCTATTCCAGAAAGCTGATAGCTGAAAGCTGATGGCCGATAGCTTTGGTTTCGGGTTTTGGGCGCGGTAAGGGAGGGCTTTTCAGCCGGGATCGCGTTGGGTACGATGGGAGCCGTTCGGGCGGTGGTTGCCCAATCTACCACAACGCGAGGCGGCCTTGAGCATCTGGAGTCAGTATATCATGGCCCTGGACGACGTGACCGGCCGCCTGGAGCGGATCTGCGGGGCGCTAGACAAGGCGGCGGTACACTACGCTCTGGTCGGCGGGCAGGCCGTGGCCCTCTGGGTCGCCACGCGCGATCCTGCCGCGGTCCGCACCACCAAGGATGTAGACATCCTCTTGCGCCGCGAGGACTTGCCGCGGGCCCGGGCGGCGGCACTCTCGGCGGGCATGGAGTATTTCGAGGTGATGGGCGTGGGGATGTTTCTCGATGAGGCCGACCCGAATCCCCGACGCGGCGTACACCTGGTGTGGGCGGGCGAGAAAGTGCGGCCGCATTACGAGTGCGCTTCGCCCGCCGTCGAGCAGCGGGAGACGCTCGCCGGGGGCTTTCCGGTGGTCTCGCTGGCCGGCCTGGTCGCGATGAAGCTCCAGTCGAACCGGGACCAGGACCGCGTCCACCTGCGGGACATGATCGACGCAGGGCTGGTAGGCCGCGGTCTGCTGGACGAGGTTCCGCCGCCTTTGGCCGCCCGGCTGGAGGCCTTGCTTGCCGAATCCGGGCGATAGTCTTGACGCCGCCGCGCGCGGCGGTTAGCATAATTTGCGGTTCATTTCTTGGCGATCCCACCTTGCGACCTTCCTGGAGGAGTCTAAGCATGAGCGACCAAACCATCACGCGACGGGATTTCGTGTCCACCGGTGCGGCCGCCGCGGCCGCTATGATGGCGGCGCCGGTGCGGTTGATCATTCCCCCTGGGAATCCCACCAAGCA
>CAYGZI010000838.1:0-2140 GCA_964354245.1 uncultured Planctomycetaceae bacterium | reverse complement strand
AGGGGGAGGAGGGTTCAGGGTTCAGGGTTCGGGGTTCAGGGCAGCCGCTCGGGCTGACGCCTGACCCTTGACCTCTGCCCCCTGGCCCCTGACCGTCCCTGCCCGGTCCCTGAACCCTGAACCCTGAACCCTGAACCCTGAACGGCCGCCCCTCGCCGGAGACGTTGGCAATGTACAGGTGCCGGACCTGGCCGATCTCGATCAGCTTGGCCGTGGCGTGCTCGTTGGCCGGCGACAGGGCTTGCACCCGGGCACTGCCCGGCGACGCCGGGACCACCGCGTAGGCCTGCAGCTCCACGTCCTGCCCGGACGTGCACGGCGCCTGGCCCACGTAGGTCGTGGCGGGCAGACGCTGGCCGCTGATCCCGTGCCGGCGGTAGGCGTCGATGCGGGCCTCCTGGAAGCAGTGGAAATCGGCGACGACGTTGCGGAGGAAGACCTTCTCGATCGCCACGTGTCCGGGCGCGGCGCCGAGCTTCTCCAGCGAGGCCGCGAGACTTTCGTAGATCGCCTGCGCCTGGAGGCGGCAGCCGTTGCGGCTGTTGCCGGCGGCCAGCGGGGCACAGCGGACGAACAGCTCGGTGGCACACGAGGTCGCCACTGCCGCGGTCTCGACCTTGCAGAGCCCTCGCACGTGGCTGGGGGCGTGACGGCGGATGGTCGCCAGCCTGGTCATGGACTCACCTCCCATCCCCCCCGGCATGCACCGGTTCAGCCCTTCGGGCCTTTCCGGCACGGTAGTGTCCACTCCCCGTTAGTATACCAGACGGCGGGGCAATGCGAAACAGGGTTCAGGGTTCAGCGGTCAGGGGACTTCCGGCCAGACGTAACGTTGCAGCGCCAGTGGAGCGAGTCCCTTTCCTGAACCCTGAACCCTGAACCCTAGCATATCCGCGGCATCTGCTCGCCGGAGAGCAGATCCAAGACCCGGCGCCCGCCGATCGGGCTGCGAAGCTCCACCATCCCGCGATGCCGGGTCCCCACGCGGCCGATGATCCGCGGCTCCGGGGCTGCTGGATGGCCGCGGAGGATCGAAAGGGCCTGCTCCGCGGCCGCACCGTGTACAAACGCTACCAGGCGCCCTTCGTTGGCCACGTACAGCGGGTCCAACCCCAAGAGCTCGCACGCCCCGGCCACCGGCTCCGAGACGGGAATCGCCGCCTCGTCCAGCTCCATCCCGACCTGTGCGTCCAGGGCGATCTCGTTCAGCGCCGAGGCCAATCCGCCGCGGGTCAGATCGCGCAGGCAGTGGAGTTCCGGACCCAGGCTCACCAAGGCCGCCACCAGATCGGCCAGCGGCGCACAGTCGCTCTGGAGGGCCCCGGCAAACTCCAGCCCCTCGCGCACCGACATGATGGCGATGCCGTGGCGCCCCAGGTCGCCGCTGACGAGAATCGCATCCCCATCGGCCACGCGGGCGGGCGAGACGTCGATCCCCGCGGGCACCAGCCCGATGCCCGCGGAATTGATGAATACGCCGTCGCCTTTGCCGCGGTCCACGACCTTGGTGTCGCCGGTGACGATCCGGACGCCGGACTGCTCGGCCGCCTGCTGCATGGACTCGACAATGCGGCGGAGCGAGTCCAGCGGGAAGCCTTCTTCGAGGATGAAGCCCGCGCTGAGCCAGAGCGGCTTGGCGCCGGCCATGGCGAGGTCGTTGACCGTGCCGCAGACGGCGAGCTTGCCGATGTCGCCGCCGGGGAAAAACAGGGGGCTGACGACGAACGTATCGGTGGTGAAAGCCAGGCGGACCCCGCCGGCCTCCACGACTGCGCTGTCGTGCGGCGGGCGCCGCTGCGATGCCGGATCGTGGGCCGCGCCGCCGAACGCCGGCAAGAACAGCCCCTCGATCAGCCCGCGCATCAGACGCCCGCCGCCGCCGTGGGCCAGTTGCACGGTGCTGTGCAGGTCCAGAGGGAGGGGACAGCTCAGGTTGAATTCATGCGGATATTCGTCGGTCATGGCAGTAGCAGGTTATGGTTCAGAGGTGAGGGGGTGACGGGGCGAGGGGGTGACAAGGTGACGGGGTGAGAGGGAGATGGATGAATGCAAAATGCGAAATGAACAATGCAAAATGCAAATTGAAGAACGCGAAGTACAAATCGCGCATCGCACTTCTGCATTTTGCATTTTACATTTT
>CAYGZI010000837.1:0-2149 GCA_964354245.1 uncultured Planctomycetaceae bacterium | reverse complement strand
AGCTCAGGTCGTAGGGAGAGAAGATCACCGCGTAGTGCTCGCCGATCTTGATCCCCTCCAGCTCCGGAGCGACCTTGCGCAAAACGGACCGCAGCGGCTGGTTTGCGCCCGCGCTTTGCGGATCGCGCCGTTCTACTTCCGAAAGGTTGAAGCCGCCGAAGGCCGCGGTCAAGAGCGGGTCGTTCTTGGGGATCGGGCGCAGCGGCTGCTCGGGCCAGATCGCCTGCATTTCGCGGCGCAGCGAGTCGGCAAACGGTTTGCTCGCGCAGATGGCGTTGGCGAAGATCGTTCCGCCCCGCTGGAGAAAGGCCCGGAGTTGCTTGCGCTCTTCCGCGGTGAAGCTGAAGGCGTTGCGCCCGTGGACGAAGACCAGATGGTAGTCGAACAGGGCCGAGTCGGTGGCGCTCACTTCGCGGGGCTCGATGCTCACGCGGAGCTTGAGGTTTTCGGCCGCGGCCTGGAGCAGGTTGGCCAGGGCCCGCGGGGCCGCGTTGCACCCGCCCGGGTGGAGGAGGCTGGGGACGTAGAGCTTGGCCCGGGCCGACTCGGCGCCGGGGAGCTTGGCCCTGGCCAGGTCGAACGTGGTTTCCTTGCCCTGGAGTTCCCGGTTCGTCGCGTAGGCGAGGATGTTGATGCCCAGCGCGAGGCCGGCATCGACCTGTTTCTGCACCGAGGGCTTGAACTTCGTCTCGCGCCCGGGGCGCGACAGCTCCCAGAGGCACGAGAGCGGGTGCCGCTTTTCCTCGCCGGTGTCGGGGGCATAGACCACGCTGGTCCGGCAGCCGAACTCGATCCCCAAGAGCGGCGGCAGGTATTGCAGGCTTTCGGGCGCAATGGGCTCTTCGGCCCGCCAGATCGGATGGCCCGGGTCGAGCTTCTGCAGCCGATATTCCTTCTCGGCAAAAAAGACTTTTTCCATGAGCTTTCGGAAGCCGGCGTCGAAGGCCACCCCGCCGCAATACCCCTCGGCCAGCAAGAAGCCGCCCCGGTCCAGATACCCGCGCAGGTTGCGGGCAAGCTCGTCTTGGGCCTTGGGGTCGTCGGGGAGCGGGCTCTCCGACCCGCACAGATACAGGACCGGCGACTGCACGAGGGCGTCGATGACGGACTCGTCCTTGGCAGGCGGGCGATCGATGTCGATCACCTGCCACACGAGGTCCCGCTTCCACTTGAGCTCGACGTACCGCGTCAGGTTGCCCACGTCGTGGCGGTGCCGCTCCCAGTCCTCACCTTGCCCGTGCTTCAGCTTGGAGATCAAGACCGGCCAGCGTCCCTTGGAGAGAAACAGAAGGGCGAAGCTGGTGGCCAGGCATTCGTTGTCCTCAACCCTATCCGCAGTACCGTCACCCCGCCATCGATCGGTCAGCGGCCCGCCCTTGAGCCGCAGCAGCTCCTCGGCCCCTGCACGATACCAGTCGTGTATGCCGATGAAGCGGCGGTTGGTGAGCCGTCCGGTCCGCTCCAGGCCGTACAGGTAGTAGAACTGCCAATACTTCCCTCGCCCGGGATTGTTGGTGACGGAGAAGCGGCTGCCCAGCCAGTTCAGGCCGCGCTGGATCGGTTCGTCACGCGCATCACCGCGCTGGCAGCACTTGATCTCGTCGCCTTCGACCTTGGCGTCCGCCGCGTCGATCTTGTCGTTGGCGATCACCAGCGAGCCGATTCCCGCACAGGTCATGCTGCCGGTGCCAGAGTCGCCGGGTCTGTAGCCCCAGGAGCCGTCGCGGTTTTGGGACTTCTCCCAGTACTCTCTGGCCAGGCGCCACGTGGCGGGATTGACGCGGACGCCGATCCGCTCGGCCTCGTGAAGGGCCAAGAGGGCGAACTGGGAGTTGGAATTGTCGCCGCTGCCCTGGAAGGGATAGGACCAGGCACCCCGCTGCTCGCCGCGCTTGATCTGGTTGTCTTCCAGAAAGCGGACGAGCTGGGCGATCCGCAGCCTTCCCGTTTCCGGCTCGGCCCGGCAAAAGACCATGGTCTGCAAGGAGACCACGTAGGTGCTCCTCGGCTTCACGGCCCGCAGGTAAGTCAAGGCGCGTTGGATCGAATCGTCCTCGGGCTCGATCCCGGAATTGAGCAGGGCCAGGGTACAGAGGGCGGTCATGCCGCCTTCCTGGCCGAGCCACTCGGGCCAAGAGCCGTTGGGCCG
>CAYGZI010000836.1:0-2151 GCA_964354245.1 uncultured Planctomycetaceae bacterium | reverse complement strand
GGCAGCCGGATGCCGAAGTGAAAGACGGGGGATTGGGGATGGGGGATTTGGGATTCGGAATCGGGACCTCTCCTGTAAAGCCGCGACCACTGGTCGCGGCTTTACACACCTGGCTCTTATCGCCACCATGCCGAGTAAACTGAACCGCCTCGCCCGAGAGCACGGCACGCCGCTATTGGTGGTGGACCACGACGTGCTGCGCCGCAACTACGCCGAGTTCCGCCGGCGCCTGCCGCGCGTGCAAGTCTATTTCGCGGTGAAGGCCAATCCCGACCCGGCCATCGTCCGGACGTTCTACCAAGCCGGGGCGAGCTTCGACGTGGCCTCGATGCCCGAGTTCATGCTGGTCCACCAGTACATCAAGGACCTCCCGGCCCAAGAGCGGCAGGATTTCATCTGGGACAAGATCATCTACGCCAATCCGATCAAGGCCAACGAGACGTTGGTCGAGCTGGACCCGTACAAGCCGCTGGTGACTTACGACAACGTCGAGGAGATCGGCAAGATCCGCAAGTACGCCCCGCACGCCGGCCTGGTGCTGCGTCTGAAGGTGCCCAACACCGGAGCGATGGTCGAGCTCTCCTCGAAGTTCGGCGCGGCCCCCGGCGAGGCGGTCGACCTGATCCGCGCGGCCCACCATGCGGGCCTCGTGGTCGAGGGCCTCAGCTTCCACGTCGGCAGCCAGACCACCAACTTCGAGAACTACGTGCAGGCCCTGAACCTGGCGGCGGGCGTGTTCCGCGAGGCGGCGCTCCGCGGCTTCGAGCGGCTCAAGCTCCTGGACATCGGTGGTGGCTTCCCGGCGCCCTACGACCGCAGCGTCCGGCCATTCCGAGAGCTTGCACGGATGCTCAACTCGGAGTTCAAGCGGCTCTTCCCGCCCGAGATCGAGATCCTCGCCGAGCCCGGACGGTTCCTGGTGGCCACGGCGGCCACGCTGGTGGTCAAGGTGATCGGCAAGGCGCACCGCGACGGCAAGCCGTGCTACTACGTGGACGACGGCGTGTACGGCACGTACTCGGGCATCCTCTTCGATCACTGCCAGTACCACCTCAAGGCACTGAAGAAGGGGCCCAAGCAGATCAGTTCCGTCTTCGGCCCGACCTGCGACGCCCTGGACGCGATCTCGCTGGCCGAGGATCTGCCGGAGCTGAAGTTGGACGACCTGCTCTACAGCGAGAACATCGGCGCCTATAGCAACGCTTCGGCGACCTCCTTCAACGGCTTCCCGCCGGCGAAGGTGCTGCACGTGAACCGGTGAGCGAAGGGGGAGATCACGAAAGCACGAAAGGGCGAAAACGCGAAGAAACGGGAGACGGATCGACCGGACCCGCAGACTCTCAGACAACTGGTTTGCCGACCTGCTTCGGGACTTCGTCCTTTCGTGATGGCTTCCCCGTGTCCAGCCCGCCGGACGCCCGTTTCTTTGCAACAGAATCCAATTCCCGGGGGGATCTTCAAATCCGCAGTCCGGGAGAGTACCATAGCGGCAGATTGGTTCCCAGCCTTACGGCCTGAAAGGACGACAACATGCCACAGCACCAACAATCCCTGAGTCGGCGCCAATTCATGAAGCGCGCCGCAGTAGCCGGCGGCCTCGTCGCCGTGCCTTGCCTCGTCCCCGGTTCGGCGCTCGGCCGCGACGGCACGGTCCCCGCCAGCGAGCGGATCATCTTGGGCGGGATCGGCGTCGGCGGGCGCGGCTCCGGCGTGCTCGGCTGGATGCTCCCGGAGAAGGACGTCCAATTCGTCGCCGTCTGCGATGCTAAGAAGGCACAGCGCGAGCGCGTCAAACAAATGGTGGACAACCACTACGGCAACAAGGATTGCGTCACCTCCGGCGACATGCGCGAATTCCTGGCCACGCGGACCGACATCGACGCCCTCCTCATCACCACCGGCGACCGCTGGCACGCCACGGCCTCCGTGATGGCTATGCGGGCCGGCAAGGACGTCTATTCCGAGAAGCCGTCGAGTATGACCATTGCGGAGGGCCGGGCGGTGGTGGAGACCGCCAAACGCTACGGCCGGGTTTACCAGACCGGGCTGCAACGGCTCAGCGAGGCGGGTTTCACCTTCGCCAACGAGTTGCTGCGCACCGGCAGGCTGGGCCAGGTCCACACGGTCCGGGCCCACATCGCCCCGTGGGAC
>CAYGZI010000835.1:0-2156 GCA_964354245.1 uncultured Planctomycetaceae bacterium | reverse complement strand
AGCCTCTACGTGCGTAGTCGGATGATTTGTCGCTTTCGCCACTCCATCCCCCAACCGACGGGGTGGTGGAGGAGCTAGTCAGGCACAGGGTTTAGTCCCGGGCGTACCCGACGGCTGACCCGGAACGAGCCGAAATTGCGGCCGGCTTTTGGGCCTCTTCGGCGAAGGCCCGCAACCGGGGCTACGTGTTGTTACGCAGCCAGTGCGAGATTACTCTCGGCATTTAAGGAGTTTGGTCGGCTTTTATCGTGGCCCGCTGACCAACCACGGCACGCCACTCCCACGTCCAACAATCCGGTCGAACCCAGTTCGCCCCCAAGTGGAGTGGAAAGGGCTTGTTCGAGGCAATTCTACCACTTGGCGCGTAGATTTTCCACCCTGGCCCCCTGGAAGTCCGGAGGCGGTTTGCCATAATACGGGTTTCCCTTCGCTCATGGGGAGCAAGACTGTGCCCGGTCGGCGTCGGAGGCGCGCATGTTCAAGAATCTGAATCCCTGGGCCCTTGGGCTCTCGGGACACCAGAGTGAGATCATCGAGTTGGCCCTCACCTACGGCTTTCGGGGGATCGACTTGAATATCATGGAGTTTGCCGCCCGGGTGAAGCTCCGCGGGATGCCTTATGCGCGGCGGCTGATCGACAGCGCCAAGATTCGGCTGGGTTCATTCCGGCTGCCTCTGGAGTGGGATGTCGATGACGCGGCCTTCAGCAAGGACTTGGAGAAGCTGTCGCAGTACGTTCCGGTGGCGGTGGAGATTGGCTGCACGCGGTGCGTGTGTACGATTGAGCCGGCGGGCGACAAGCGGCCCTACCACGAGAACTTCGAGTTCCATCGGCGGCGATTTGCCGAGGTATGCCGTGTGTTGGAGCCCGGGGGCATCCGTCTGGGGGTCGGGATTCGCGCATCCGAGGGGCTCCGACGCGGCCAGGCATTCCAGTTCGTCCACGATATGGATGCCCTTTCCCTTCTGGTGAGCATGGTTGGGGCTCCCAATATCGGGGTGCTCGTGGACGTGTGGGACTTGCAGGTCTGCGGGGCATCGATCGATGCCCTCCGCGGGATGTCGCTCCAGCAGATCGTCGCCGTGCAGTTGGCGGACATGCCGGCCGACGTGCGGCCGGGGGACCTGACCGACGAGCACCGCTTCTTGCCGGGGACCAGCGGGCAGATCGATTCGGTGGCAGCATTGGCCGCCTTGTCCGAGTTGGGCTACGACGGCCCCGTGACCCCGATCGCCGACCGCAGGAGTTTTGAGAATACGCGCCGCGATCGGATCGTCAGACAGGCCGGGGAAGCGTTGGACAGGATATGGCGTGCGGCCGGTCTGGCGGTCGAAGGCAAAATAGGGGCTAGGGGCTAGGGACTGGGGGTCAGGGATTTTGGCCCCCGAGCCCGCTCATCCTTCATCCTTCTTCCCTCATCCCTCTTCCCTCTGCTCATCCCTTCCTCTCGCGCCGGCGCTGGACTCTTCTGGCCACGGCCCGGCCTGCGCGATCGGCCGCGCGGTTCACCACGGCGCCGAAGTCCACGTCCACGTCTTGGATCTTGACGGGGTTTCCGCGGCGGAGATGTACGAGGATCTGACACTGCTTGTCCACGCCCCCTTTCGGTCCGTTGACGTCGGACAGACTGACCGCCACGCGCGACACGCGACGGTCGAACTGTCCCAGCGCGAAGTTGATGCGACGCTCGACGTGCTCTCGGAGTTCTTCGCTGAGGTGGAACTGGCGGGCTTGGACTTGAAGCTCCATGGGTGTCTCCTCGATGCTTGGTTTTGGGAGAAACGACGGAATATCAGCCCTTGGGGACAGAGCCGTCCCAAAGAAAACTATATCCCCGACGGGGCTTGCAGACAAACCTGTTTACGGGGTGGCCCCGCTTTTTCGCCCAAGTCGGGTGGGGACGCTCGATAGGGTCGGCAATCCCGGGCGCCGGGGGTCCCCTTTGGTCGGGCCTGTGCATCTGGGGACGGGGGCCGGTCGCAGTTCGTGGGCCGCCTCCCTTTTTCTCCGCGGCCCCCCTTTGACAACCGGCGGGCGTTTTGCTAGGCTCGTGGCGGTTTCGACGGGCGTTGGTGGCCGGTCCTCGTGCTCGGGGGCCGGCAAACAGGGAATTCCGGTGCGATTCCGGAACGGCCCCGCCGCTGTGACCGAGCGC
>CAYGZI010000834.1:0-2163 GCA_964354245.1 uncultured Planctomycetaceae bacterium | reverse complement strand
CACCGGCGCATGAAGGCCGGCCAGCGGAGCTACATCCCCGGGGCCGGGCCGATCCGCGTGGTTGCGGTGGACGAAGTCTCCCTGGACCAGTTGACCGACGCCGATGCCCGGCCCGACGGGTTCGATTCCGCCGACCAGCTCCGGGAGGAGATCGCCCGGCTTTACGCGCCCGAGGTTGCCGGCGCGTATCGGACGTTCCGGGTGATGTTCGAGCTGCTTCCGCCAGAGGCGTAGGACAGGCTTCCAGCCTGTCTTGCCGCATGCAGTGGCTCGCGCGTCCAGGCACTCCGGCTTAGAAGTGGATTGCGTCGATGAGCGTCTGGGCAATCGCCTGATGCTCGCGCGAGACGGTCAAGACCAGGAACGCCAGCAGAATCAGCCCGGCGCTGACGAGGCTCATCGCCCGGACGTTCCTGGGGACTTCAACTTGGGCCAGGGCGGCGGCCAAGGCGAGTTCGAGGCGGCGCCAGCCCTGATAGTTTTGCACGGGGCCGCTGGAGACCAGGGAGACGTTGCGGAGCCACGTCAGGCTCTCCAAGTGCAACTGGACCCCGAGGGTCGGCAGGGCGAGGCTGTCCTGGGCCCAGCGGGCCTCGGCGTCGAGCTTGCTGACGACCTCGGCGAGGATGGGGCGGAGCTCGTCGGTCGAGATGTTGTAGATCACCAGGCGGGGGCGGACCATCAAGAGCAAGAGCACCACGGCCAACAGGTACATCGAGAACAATAGGACCCAAACGAACACCCCCAGGCGGATCGAAGCGGCCAGCGGGAAGAACAGCTCGGCGGGCCCGACCATCACCAGCCCCACCACGGCCAAGGCCAGCGCCGCGGTGTCGCGCACGCCCGACATCAGGAAGGGGCGGCGCGAGAGGTTGACGGCCCCTAATAGCAGTAGGTAGATCGCCACGGGTCCGAGGGCCACGCACGCGCCCAACGGGTGGCCCCGGAACATCAGCAATGCCGCGCCCAGAGCCACCATCGCGGCGGCCAGAGCCAGCCCGATCAGGTCCGCGCGCAGACAGAACTGCGCCAGCGCAATCGCCAGCACAATCGCCGCGAAAACGAGACTCCACGAGTCCATCACGTCTCCGGTCCCTGGCCCTTGATTTCCGGTCCTTTGCGGCGCGAGTTGCCCGGCGGTTTCCCGTTGCCGCGCGCCCCGTGAATGCGGCGGAGCTCGGCCTCCAGCCGGGTCTTCTCCAGCCAGTATCGCTGCCTCAGCCGGCCGAAGAAGAGGCGGGTAGACCAGAGGTCCGCAAGGGCGAGAAATCCCACCCAAACCACCACCAAAATCACCAATCCCCAAAACGCGATGGCCCACTCGGGCCAATAGGTGTCTTTGTTGTCCGCCCCCATCTGAGCGAGCCACTGGCCCACGGGCAGGGCGGCCGCGATGAGCGCCAGCATAGCGCTGGTCTGCATTCGGCGGCGGAATTGGCGGCGGAAGAAATCACGCTCGTCGGGCTCGAGCTTGCGTTGGCGCTGGGCCCGCCACGCGCGGAAGTGCCAGACCATCAGGCCCGCCGCACAAAGCAGCAGGAAGAGCGCAAACGCCGCTGAGGCATACCAGTTCACGTCGGCCTACCGCTCCAGGAGAGCGTGGGATGGATTGGCTGTCAAATCCGAAATGCGAAACCCGAAACAAATCCCAATTACAGAAACCCAAAACCCGTCACCGTCTCCCAGCCGCCACGAGCCACTCCCGGACCACCCAGCCCACCTTGGCCAGACTCAGGGCCGAACACCGCTCCGGGGTATCCGCCCGGGTATGCCAGGCCCAGTTGCGCGAGTCCGGGTAATCGAAGTCAATGATGTCGCAAGTGGGGATTCCGGCGATGTTGTGCAAGGCGAGGTGGTCGTCCCGCACCTCGTGTTTCTTCTGGGGAATGAACTCGCGCACGCCGAGGCGCCGGGCCGTGGCCCAGATTTCCTCCACCAGGGGGCGCGTATCTTCCCACCACATACTATTGCGCTCCTGGTAGATCTCCAAGTGGGCATCGCCGACCATGTCGAGAAGCACCCCCCAGCGGTAACGATGCGGTGGCGGCTCCTCGACGTACTGCCGGGCAAAGTGCTCCGATCCCTGGAAATACGGATCGCGATTCTCGTCGAAGATGAACTCCTCCCCGTCGAAGAGCACGAAGTCCACGCCATAGTGGGGCT
>CAYGZI010000833.1:0-2171 GCA_964354245.1 uncultured Planctomycetaceae bacterium | reverse complement strand
CCCGAGTACGGCGCGACCATGGGCTTCTTCCCCATCGACGAGCGGACGCTCGATTACCTCCGCACGACGGGGCGGAGCGAGGCCGAGGTCGAGCTGGTCGAGCGGTACACGAAAGAGCAGCAACTTTTCTGGACGGAGGGCACGCCGCGGCCCCAGTACACGAAGGTCCTGTCGCTCGACCTGGGCACGATCGAGCCGTGTTTGGCCGGGCCCAAACGGCCGCAGGACCGCGTGCCCCTGGGCGCCGTCAAGGAGTCCTTCCGCCGATCGCTGGTGGCCCCGGTTGCCCAGCGCGGGTTCGGCCTGCCGGCGCAGGAGACAAAGCGCACCGTCCTTGTGAAGGCCCTCGCACCTGCCGAGGAGATCGGCCACGGCGCGGTCGTCATCGCCGCCATCACCAGTTGCACCAACACGAGCAATCCGAGCGTGATGCTCGGCGCGGGACTCTTGGCCAAGAAGGCCGTCGAGCGCGGGCTGCGGACTCCGCCGCACGTGAAGACCAGCCTCTCGCCCGGGTCGCGGGTCGTCATGGATTACCTGGCCGAGGCGGGGCTGGACAAGCCGCTGGCCGCGCTGGGCTTCGAGCTGGTCGGTTACGGGTGCATGACCTGCATCGGCAACAGCGGTCCGTTGCCCGAGCCCGTGGCCGAAGCCGTCGCCGAGGGCAACCTCGTGGCGGCGGCCGTGCTCAGCGGCAACCGCAACTTCGAGGGCCGGATCAACCCGCTGGTGAAGGCCAACTACCTGGCCAGCCCGCCTTTGGTCGTAGCCTACTCGCTGGCGGGCACGGTGGACATCGACTTGACGCGCGAGCCCCTCGGGGTGGGCAGCGACGGCCGGCCGGTTTACCTGAAGGAGATCTGGCCCGGCCAGGACGAGATCGACGCGGCGATGGCTGCCGCCGTGCGTCCGGCGATGTTCCGCACGCGTTACGCCGACGTGCTTGTGGCCAACCAGCAATGGAACGAGATCCCGGTCTCGCCCGGCGAGCTGTATGCGTGGGATCCGGAGAGCACCTATATCCATGAGCCGCCGTTTCTGATGGACTTGCCGCCGGAGCCGGGCCCGATCGAGCCGATCCGCGGGGCACGGGTCCTCTTGGCCCTGGGCGACTCGGTCACGACGGACCACATCTCTCCGGCCGGCTCAATCGCCTCGGGCAGCCCGGCCGGCAAGTACCTCATCGCGCAGGGCGTGCCGCCCGTGGAGTTCAACAGCTACGGCGCCCGGCGCGGCAATGACCGCGTGATGACGCGGGGCACGTTTGCCAACATCCGGCTGCGGAATCTCTTGGCTCCCGGGACCGAGGGAGGGGTGACGAGGCACCTGCCCGACGGGCAGGTCATGACCGTTTACGACGCTGCCGTGCTGTACAAGAAGGAGAGGGTGCCCCTGGTGGTTCTGGCCGGGACGGAATACGGGGCCGGCAGCAGCCGCGACTGGGCGGCGAAGGGGACATACCTGTTGGGCGTGCGCGCAGTCCTTGCCGCCGGCTTCGAGCGGATCCATCGGAGCAACCTGGTGGGCATGGGGGTCTTGCCGCTGGAGTTGCCGCCGGGCAGCACGTGGCAGTCGCTGGGCCTGTGCGGCGAAGAGACGTTCGACATACTCGGGCTGGACGAGCGGATGAAGCCGGGGGGCCAACTGGCGATCCGGGCCACGGCGACCGACGGGAGGGTCATCGAGTTTCGCGCGACGCTCCGCATCGACACGCCGGTCGAGATGGAGTACTACCGCCAGGGGGGCATCCTCCAGGCGGTGCTGCGGAGACTTGTCCGAAGTTGAGGGGTGGTGGGACTTCGTCCCACCCTACGGTCGCTTCGGAAGTCTGTCGGGATTACCGCCCGGCGACCTCTTGACCGAGCGGCTCAAGATCGCGGTGAAGGAAACGGATCGCCTCCACTGGGGTCTTGTTGAAGATCGCCCGGCCGTCCGTCTCCCAATGTCCGCGGTCGAAGCGGAACACCGCGACCGCGTCTCGGCCGCCGCAGGAGCGGCCCCCATCCTCCATGTCGATGGTCACGGCGACAAACGCAGTGAGTTCGCCGGTCGTGCGGTTGCGGGCGTAGGCCACGTCGTCCTCAAAGTCGCAATCGGTCCATCGGGGGGCGTCGGCCTTGGCGGCCATCATCCCCAACTGGAGGAACTTTGCCTCCAGCCGCTCCCGCTGG
>CAYGZI010000832.1:0-2185 GCA_964354245.1 uncultured Planctomycetaceae bacterium | reverse complement strand
TCTTGCCCCACCAGATGTCGCCGCCCACGGTCACGTAGACCCGGCCGTTGTGGAAGACCGGCATACTCTTGATGTTGCTGGGGCTCTCGCGGCGGTTGCGGATGTAGGAGTGGATGTTCTCCTTGGGTGCCGTCGGGTCGCAGTCGAACCGCCATGCGCATCGCAGCGGAAACGGGGACGCAGCTAGTTTCTGCGCACCGAGCGCCCCAAACGCATACACCACCCCGTCGCCGCCCCCGAAGAAGACCAAGCGCCGGCCGCCCACCTCCCCCAGCGCCGGCGACGACCACGTGCTGTGGAAGATCCGCCGGCTGATCCCCTCGCGCTCCTCGGCGACCAGACGGCCCGTGGCCTTGTCGACCACGACCAGGCTGGGGGCCTCGGGTTTGTCCACTCCCTGGTGCTTGCTGTTCAGGCCGTTGCTCGTGTTTACGTAGAGGTACGGCCCGTCCAGGAGGATCGAGCTATGGGCCGAGTCGTGGGGCCGGACCCCCGCGGCCGTGCGCAGGTCCAACAGCCAGATGATGTCGGCATCCAAGGGCCCGGGGTCCATGGGCGGCTGGTCTTGCGGGGCCTCATGGCGGCCCTCGTCGCGGAAGGGGCCGTCGTTGCCGTTGGCCATTCCGCGGAGGTCCAGGCAGACTACCTCGTCGCGGTTGGTGACCGTGTAAACGCGGTCCCCTTCCACGGTGGCCGGCGAGCACATCCCCGCCTGCGGCCAGTCGAGATAGATGTCGCCTTCGAGCTTGGGCACGACGAGCTGCCAGACGAGGCTGCCGTCGGCCTCATTCAGACAGAGCATCACGCCGCGGTCGCCCTGGTGGCGCGGATCGCGCGGCCGGTTGTTGTTCGTGCCGATGAGCACCTTGCCTCCGGCCACCACGGGCGTGGAGTAGCACTCCGTGCCCAGCGGAGCGGACCATTTGACGTTTCTGCCCGTCTTCGAGTCAAAGCTATCGGGCAGTCCGGTCTCGTCCGAGACCATGTTTCGCGAGTAGCGCTGGCCCCATTGGGGCTGGTCGGCGGCCCGCACGGCAGCGGGCCCCACGAGCAAAGCTGCGAGGCTGGTCAGGACGAGTCCGGAGTGGCAGAGTCGCATGAGCATGGTGGTATCCTTCAGGGCTGGGCCTGGATCTCTCCGCCGGCGGGCAAAAGGGGGCAGGCACCCCGCGGTGTTCGGAGCCGGTCCAATCTTGTCGCCCGAGGGCAACTTGGCCCTGGGACAGTCAAACCCCTCGATCATAGCCGCCGGCGTCGGCCATGTCACCACGCCCGGCCGTCAATCTGCCCAAAGTCGGCAGCCTTTGCGGCCGATAACAGATATGCCGAGTCTAGCGGACATTCTTTGCGCAGACCCTTGGGGCGGGAGGCATGAGGCGATGGAAACCGCCGCTTTGATGGAACAGGCCGGGGCGTGGGCGAACACCGTACTTGTGTGGGTTGGGTTTGGCACCATTGTGGGGCTCTTGGCCAAGGCGATCATGCCCGGCCGCGACCCCGGCGGGGCGCTCGCCACGCTGGGCATGGGCATCGGCGGCACGGTGATCGGCTGCGGCATCCTCAGTTGGGCCCAAGGTGGGGCCCACGTCACCCCGATTAGTCCGCTGGGCCTTGCGGTGGCCACTGCCGGGGCGTTCGCTCTCCTCTTCTTCTATCGCCTGCTGGGCGGTTACTGGTTTGTCGAGGGCGAGGGGCGGCGCTTTCGCCTGCGCGGGCCCCATCGCTACGCCCGCCGCTATCCGGTGGAGTACGTGGATCGCCAGTGAGAGGAGCGTAGGGTGGCCCACATGGTGAGCCGGGTTCTGAGCGCCTCCAATGCCCACGGAACCGACATCCGGCTGCGGATTTTTGCCCACGGCTACTATCGCGACGGGCACGGGGGTTGGGGCATCCAAGTCTGCCGCGAGACTCTCACGTTGAACACCGTCGGCGCCCTGCGGCCTTTGAACGGCTACGTCAGTTACGGGATCGACGTCTATTCCTGCGGCGCGGCCGAGAGATCGAGCGTCAGCGGGCTCCGGCAAGGTAGGACCGGCCGGACCCGCTACACCAGCCAGCTTCGGCCGCTTTCGACGTGCGCGACTTCGACGTTCGGACGGGTGTCGCCCGCGACGAGGCGGAATCGCAGCGGGACGACCTCGCTTGAAAGCACGTCGGGCGCGCCCAGGCTCGACTCTCCTACTCG
>CAYGZI010000831.1:0-2188 GCA_964354245.1 uncultured Planctomycetaceae bacterium | reverse complement strand
GTTGAAACTCGTCCTACAGAAAACGGGTTGCAAACGCGTCCTACAGGAGTCGGGCGTAGGCTTCCTTGGCGTGTTGGAGCAGGGCGGTGTAGTCGACGGCCTCGACCCCCTCGCCCAGGAGCTCCACGTCGAAGAAACCATCGTAGCCGGCGGCGATAAGGGCCCCGACAATCTCCCGGAGCGGGAGGATCCCCTCCCCGAGGAGGCACCTATTCTGCTCGCCCGCGGGAGGCTGCCGGGCATCGCCCAGTTGCACCAGGGCCACGCGATCGACGAATTGCCCGATCCGCCCAGCCAAATCCGGGGTGTGGCCTAGATGATACGTGTCGAGCACCAGTTTGACCTGCGGGTTGGCGCTTGCGTCGAGAAAGGCCAGTGCGTCATCCAGCGAGGTGAGGAAGGTGAACTCCCCAGCGCACCCCGGGTGCATGGGCTCGATGGCCAGGAAGACCTTCAACTCCGCCGCCAGAGGGGCCAACTCGGCCAGGGCGTCCCTGAAAAGTCGCCGGGCGTGGTTGTACGTGTGGCCGGCCCGGGCCCCGCTGTAGACGACCAGGGTGTCAGTGCCGAGGGCTGCGGCGGTGCGGATGGCCTCGGCCGCGTCCTCGACACTGGCCCGGAACGTGCGCCCGTCGCTCCCCGTAAACCCGCCGGCCCAAAAGAGATGCGACACGCGAAGGCTGGTCTCCGTCAGGAGCTCGATCCCTTTGGTCTCCCCAAAGTCGGAGAGTTTGTGGCGCCACACACCGATGGCGGGAATGCCCGCGGCGGCGTAGTTGGTCGCGTCCTCCTCGAATGACCAACGGAAGGTGGTCGTCTCACTGATCGACAACAGGGCCATCCGTGTCTGCTCCTAGACAAGTGCCCCTGCGCATACGGCAGTCGGATTGCCGGGTCCGGGCGTTCTGGGGGGTAGTATGGAGCATTCCCCGGATTCTGTAAAGGTGGCTATTGGCCAGGTCACGGTTGCTCTTGACCGGCCCTGCCGCCTCCGCAACACTACCCCGGCGATGTCCACAATGACCCGATATGTTCTGGGTGAGCTACTTAAGGTCTTCGTCTACGCGCTGGTCGGACTGACGGGGGCCATACTCATCCTGGTGGTTGTCGCGGAGGCGGTCAAACAGGGGCTTCCCCCGGCCCAGATCCTCCGACTGATCCCGTGTTTCCTTCCCTTTGCCCTCACCGTGGCGGTGCCCGTGGCGCTCCTCTTGGGTACCACAAGCGTTTACTCGCGCATGGCCGGCTACAACGAGGTCGTGGCGATCAAGGCCCTTGGGATCTCACCCATGTCGGTCCTCTGGCCGGCGTTCGCCGTGGGTTGCTTGCTGAGCTTCGTCGCCGTATGGCTGAACGACGCGGCGGTATCCTGGGGCCGCGTGGGGGCCCAGCGCGTGGTGCTGGAGGGTGTGGAGGAGATCGCCTACGGGATGCTGCACACCGAGGGGTCGTATAGCTCGGACAAGTTCTCCATCAACGTGAAGGGAATCGACGGCCGCCGCCTGATCCACCCCACAGTCTGGATTGCCCCGCGCGGCGACGCGCCTGCGATCACCCTTGAGGCCCAGGAGGCCACGCTGGAGTCCGACCCTCGGGAGAACGTCTTCAAGGTGGTCCTCCGCAACGGCCGATTCGAGATGGGCGGCTATTCGGGGCGTTTCCCGGTGTGGGGGCAAGAGATTCCGCTGAGCGACGCAAGCCGGGTCGACGACCGCCCCCACAATCCCTCCTGCCTGCCTTTGTGGCGGATCCCTAACGAGATCGCCGTGCAGCAGGAGGCGATCCAGCGCAATCAAGAGGAACTCGCCGCGAGAGCCGCCCTCCAAATGCTCACGGGAGATTTCGGCGCTCTGACCGGCCCGAGCTGGGACCGGCGCATGGCCGAGGCCGGCGACATGCGGACCCGTCTGTGCCGGCTCCAGACCGAGCCATACCGCCGCTGGTCCGCGGGCTTTAGCTGCCTGTTTTTCGTCTGGATCGGGGCCCCGATGGCGATGTGGCTCCGCAACAAGGATTTCCTGACGAGCTTCTTCCTCTGCTTTTCGCCGATCCTGGCGATCTATTACCCGCTCATGGCCTACGGGATCGACGGGGCCAAGAACGGGACGATTCCGCCGATCTCGGTGTGGGCGGGCAACGTGGTCCTCCTAGCCGCAGGGGCGTGGCTATTACGCAAGGTGCTGCGGTA
>CAYGZI010000830.1:0-2203 GCA_964354245.1 uncultured Planctomycetaceae bacterium | reverse complement strand
AAGACACGTGCCTATGAAACAAACAAAACCCGATCGACCTTCCGCGAACCCCGCGAGGTTCGGACGCAGAGACCCTGTCCTGGTACAATCCGACATCCCCGGTCGCGCAGCATTGAGAATCACGCTTGTTTTGGGACTAGTTACCGACAGAACCAGAGAGTTTCGGCGTGACTCTCCTGTAGTGCATCCCCCTCACATCCCCGACGCCCGGATCAGGGCCTCGTGGACCAGCAGGTCTTCCTCGGGGGCGACGTGGAGCGGCTGGCCGTCGCGCACGGCACGGGCCAACGCGGAAAAGTCGGCGATGTAGCGGCGGTACTCGGGGAGCTTGACCTGGTTCGTGCCCGCGCGGTAGTGGCCGGCGGGCTTGGATAGGTCGATCGAAAGCGACGGCGGCTCGATGGGACGGACCACGGCGGTGCCGCCCGTGCCAAAGACCTCGAAGCTGCGGTACTGGTTCGAGTTGGGCTGGAGCGTCGCGCTGGAGAGGATCCCGATCGCGCGGGGAAACTCGAAGACGGCCACCGTGTTGTCGGCGAAGTTGTCTGACAAAATGGGGACTGGCTCCGAGCCAGTCGGCGCTTGCAGTGGCGAACCGGGTGGCCGCGAGGTGCCTGTCCCCATTTTGTCGGACGGTCTGAAGTCGCCGTGGGTCTTGAGGACCGAGTGGATCGCGCTGGGCCGGCCCAACAGCCTCACCAAGGCGTCGATCAGGTGCGAGCCGAGCTCGAAGAGCACGCCGCCGCGGAATCGTCCCCACTGCGGCCGTCGCTCCGGCCCAAGCTGGTTGTTCATCGTACACCGCACCAAGTAGACCTGGCCCAGCCATCCTTTGCGGGCCGCCTCCAGCACGGCATTGATGCCCGGATGGTAACGCCACATGTAGCCCATCTGCATCACGAGCCGTTTGCCCCGGGCCAGGGCGACCAGCTCGCGGAATGCCTCGAAGGTGTCGGCTGGCGGCTTCTCCAGGTGGACGTGCTTGCCGGCCTCCAGGGCGATCTTGGCATGGCGGGCATGGTCCTCGACGGCCGACTCGACCGCCACCACCCGGCACCGGGCCAGAAGCTCGTCTTGTGTGAGAAGAGGGATGCCCCGGGCCTGGCACTCCCGCCGGATCGCCGCATCCGATTCGCACACGCCCGCCAGGTCCCAGTCGCCGGACTCGCGGACCGCCTTCAGCTTCTCGGCGGCGTGGCTATGGACCGCACCGAGGAAGCCCATCTTGACGCGCCCCGAGGCCGACGGCGACCCTTGCGCATGACCCCATACGGAAAGGCTGCCGGCTGCTGCGGCGGCGAGCGAACCCTTAATGAAATCGCGGCGTTTTACCATCGGAAAAACCTATAGGGGTCGTCCCATTCTTCCGGCTGGTCGAAGTACAAGCCTTCCAGCCAGCGTTTTTCCGGTTTCGCGGCGTCCACGGGGCTGTGGAAGCGGGCGAGGACCGGCGTGGAGCCGGCGGCCCCCATGTTGGCCAGCAATCGCGTCGCGAGGAACGACGTGCGCCGGAAGGTCCGCTTGAGGTTGTACTGCTTGCCGGAGTCGAACTGCCAGGGGGCGAGCTGACAGAAGACGACGTTGGCGCCGTCGGCATTGGCCAGGACGCCGTCGCCGACCGGCGTGGCTCCGGAAGACACCAGGGGGACATCTCGTGGGTCGCGGTTATGGACGTCGGCCGGCCCGATGCCCGCCAGCAGGGAGTGTACCCCGGGCGGCTCGAAGAACGCGGCGATGTGCTCGGCCCTCTTCATCGTGACCTTGAAGGGCAGCAACGCGGCGGCGTCCTGCTGGTCGAGCCCGATCGCCAGCAAGTGGCCGCCGGCCTTGAGCCATTGGGCGATCGCCGGTGCGCTCGCTGCGAGCTTCTGCCCGCCGCCAGGGCCAACGACCAGCACCTGGTCCAGCGTCAGGTTCCCGCCGTCGTAAGTGCCCACGGAGACGCCCGCCTTCTCCAAGTGGCCCTTCCCCGCCGGATCGCCGACGTAGAGCGCCTGGCGGCGCGGGGCTGGCTTCCACGCGGCGACGTACTGGACGAGGTTCCGCGCGAGCGTCTCGGCGGCCGGGTCCTGCTCGGTGCGGCCCGTCACGTCGACCTGGCAGAAGAGCACGAGCCCCTTGCCTTCGCGGTACTCCATCAATGGGCTGTACTGGAGGCTGTAGCCGCCGTCGAGGATGGGCAGGAAATCGCCGCGGGCCGGCT
>CAYGZI010000829.1:0-2205 GCA_964354245.1 uncultured Planctomycetaceae bacterium | reverse complement strand
ACGTAACTCCTTTGCTACCAACAAACCGACCCGCGCAACAGCGTAACTTGGGCTAATTTGCCGGCACGGCCAGACCAACCTTCGGTCGGTGCCCGGTGCTTCGCGCAAATTGGACCTGTCCCCTTTTCCGCAGGCGGCAGGACCTTTGCCGGGTTCAGTAGCCCGCGGGGATCAAACGCAACGCGCAGCCGGCGCTGCCACTCCAGATCGTCTTCGGAAAAGACCAGGCGCATGGCGTCCGACTTCTCCATGCCCACGCCGTGTTCCCCGGTGATCGTGCCGCCCAGCTTGGCGCAGGCCGCCATGATCTCGCGCGCGGCCTCGTGGACGCGGCGGACCTGATCGGGATTGCGGGAGTCGAACAAAAGCAGCGGATGGAGGTTTCCATCTCCGGCGTGAAAGACGTTTCCGTGGTCGAGTTGGTGCTTCTTGGCGATTGCCGCAACCCGCCCGAGCGCCTCCGGCAGGTGCGTTCTGGGCACGGTGCAGTCGGCCACGAGGAAGCTGGGGGCGAGCCGGGCAATCGCGCCGAACGCACCGCGCCGGCCGGCCCAGAGAAGGTCCCGCTCCGTTGCGTCTTTTGCCCGGCGGACCTGGCGGCAGCCGTTCTTGGTGCAGAGCTGGCCGATCCGCTCGGCCTGGTCGGCCAGCCCGATGGCCGGGCCGTCGACCTCGGCGATCAGCACGGCGGCGGCGTCCAAGGGATAGCCGCACGGCTTACTCTCCTCGACGGCGCGGATCACGGTGGCGTCCATCATTTCCAGCGTCGCAGGAACGATGCCCGCGGCGATGATGTCGGAGACGGACCGCGCGGCGTCGGCCACGTCGTCGTAGACGACCAGAAGGGTGAGCACCGACTCCGGGCCCGGCAAGATGCGGACTACCAACTCGGTGATGACGCCCAACGTCCCCTCGCTTCCCACGAGCACACCGCGGAGATCGTAGCCGGGCGGATCGAGCGCCGGACCGCCGATGCGGAGCACCTGCCCGTCGGCGAGCACCACGGTCATGCCCAGGACGTGATTGGTGGTAACGCCGTATTTCACGCAGTGGGGTCCGCCCGAGTTCTCGGCCACGTTGCCGCCGAGCGTGGCCACCTTCTGGCTTGCGGGGTCGGGAGCGAAATAGAAACCGAGCGGGGCAAGGGCGTTTTGCAGCTCGAGGTTGGTAACGCCCGGCTGTACGACCGCGTATCGCCCTTCCGGCCGGATGGCCAGGATGCGGCCCAGCCGCGACAGCCCGATCACCAGGCCCCCCTTGGGCGCGACGCTTCCGCCGGAGAGATTGGTGCCGAACCCGCGGGGCACGCAAGGGACGCCCGCCTCGGCCGCGGCGCGGATCACGGCGGCCGTCTGCTCGGTATCGGCGGGGAACACGGCCGCGTCAGGCACGCCGACGGCCAACGACGCGTCGTAGGAGTATACCTCGGCTTCGTGACGCCTCGCGGCGACCCGGTCGGCGCCCACAATCTGCTTTAGTCGTCGCAGCAGCGCGGGATCCATCATGCCTGATCGTAAACCGCCGCGGCGGCCTCCAGAGCACCGGGCTTGACGGCCACCCCCTCGCCGGTGAGGATCGTTTCCAGGGCAGCCAGGAACAACACCACGTTCTTGCGGCAAGAGGCGTGTCCCATCAGTCCGACGCGCCACACCTTGCCGGCAAACTCGCCGAGCCCCCCGCCGATCTCGATGCCGAAATCCCGCAGGAGAGCCAGGCGGATCTTCTTGTCGTCGGCGCCTTCGGGGATCCGGATTGCGTTGAGCACGGGGAGGCGCTCCGCTTCGGGGACGACCATTTGCAGGCCCATGGCTTCCACGCCGGCCACCAGCGCGCGATGGTTGAGCCGGTGGCGGGCGAAGCGGGCCTCGAGCCCTTCCTCGGCGACGATCCGCAGCGCCTCGCGCAGGGCGTAGATCATGTTGACCGGGGCCGTGTGGTGGTACTTCCGTTCCGCGCCCCAGTAGCTCCCCACCAGGCCCATGTCGAGATACCAGCTCTGCACCGGAGTCTTGCGGTTCTTCAGGGCCTCCAGCGCGGCGGGGCTCAGCGAGATGGGGGCCAGTCCGGGCGGACAGGAAAGGCACTTTTGCGTGCCGCTGTAGACGGCGTCGATGCCGAGGCGGTCCACCGCCACCTCGATCCCACCCAGTGAAGTGACCGTGTCGACCAGGAACAACGCCCCGGCCTGCCGGGCGATTCCCGCAA
>CAYGZI010000828.1:0-2210 GCA_964354245.1 uncultured Planctomycetaceae bacterium | reverse complement strand
GCAAGCTTGTCGATGGCCGCGGAATCCAGCGAGGCGGCTCCCGCGAGGAACTCCGCGAGCACCTTGGGCGAGAGCCCGGTTCGATCGGCCAGTTCTCGATGCTCCATTCCGCTTTCAGAAATAGCGCGACGCAGTTGCCCACTGACGGTCGGCTCGAGCATGGCTGAGGCGCGCATCTCGTTTTCCGTCTGGCTCGCTTGCCGACGCAGTTCCGGCAAGTCCTTCTCGACCTGCAATTCGTAAGAAGGCATTGCGGGACCTCTGGACGACCTCGTCCATCGTGTATTTTACCGGCTGTTGTGTTTGGCAACAAGGGGTCCGCCTTATACCCGCGCCCTGCGGTTCCCGCGCGGCGCGCCGCGCAAGCGCGGCGGCTAAACGCTCTCCCCCCGCGCCAACGTGGGCAGGTAGTCGCTCTTCACGTTGTGCGTGTGGACGTATTGGCCCGGCTGGATGTCGCGGGTGGCCGAGCCGATCGGGGCCCCGTACTTCGTGACCTTTTCGCCCGCGGCGATCGGCCGGATCGCCACCTTGTGGCCGGTGGGGATGGTCTGCTCGACGCGGACCGGCCGGCCGTCGATCGAGACCGCCTCGCCGGCCTGGAGCGTCGTGGTCGCCGCGGCGACGTTGTCCTCGGGCGAGAGACGCAACAAGCGCCGGTCCAAAAAAGGGGTCAGAACTCTTTTTTCAGTCATCGACCTGTTCCTTTTTTCAGCCATAGCCAAGTTCATCGAGTTGCTCTTCGGTCAGTCCGTGAAAGTGGGCCAGCTCGTGCAGGATGGTAATGCGGATCTCCTCGCGGAGCCGGCGGGTGCTGACCCGGCCGGAGCGGTCCTCGGCGGCGGCCAGGATTCCCATGCGGTAGATCGTGACCACGTCGGGCAGCTTCCACGGATGCCACACGCTCTGTTCGGGCAAGGCGATGCCGGTGAACAGGCCGCAGAGTTCCTCTGGATCGTCGAGTTCCTTCTCTTTCATGATCTCACGGGAAGGGTAATCTTCGACGTGCAACGGGATCTTTTCCAGGAGCTCGTGGACGAGGGGCGGCATCTCGGCCAAGACGCCCTCCAGCTCCCGGTCGAAGCGATCGCGAGTGCGTTGGCTCAAATCCATGGACGTGATCCGCGCAGGTGAGGCTCCCGTCCATGCAATCATAGTAGGTTATGCTTCAGCATAACAGGCCCCTCGGCGCAGGCGGCCCGTGCCACTCCCGCTTGTATTCCGTTATGCTGAAGCATAACCTACGGCTGCCTGAAGCATAACCTACCGTGCTTCATCCCTCATCCCTCATCCCTCCCCCCCTGCCCTGCCGCTGTCCCGCACGGCGTGGTCCAGGACTACGCGGCCGATTACCGCTACCTCCGCGGCATCTATCCCGAGCGGGGGTAATCGGATAGACTCTGCTCTTCCTATTTGTGGCACAGCCGCCCCCGGCTGTGTGGACCGTAGGACAGCCGAGTGCGGCTGTCCCACTTAGTCAGGTAGGCTGGGGCGCAGCCCCAGCAGTGACCGATCCCCAACGCTGGGGCTGTGCCCCAGCCTACTGAGGTGAAGCCCAGTCATGGCAAGCAGCCCCCCGGAAACCGTCGCCCTCCAGAGGCCCACGCGGGTCCGCTACATCGTGCTCCTGTTCGTCGCCTCGTTGTCGATGATCACCTATCTGGACCGGGTGTGCATCTCGTCGGCCCAGTCGGACCTCATCAAGGACCTTGGGCTGCGGAGCGAGGCGGACTTGAAATGGGTCTTCTGGGCCTTCGGGTTCGCCTACGCCTTGTTCGAGGTGCCCACGGGTTGGCTGGGGGACGTTTTCGGGCCGCGGAAGACCCTGATCCGCATCGTGCTCTGGTGGTCCTTCTTCACCGCGCTGACCGGACTGATCGGCCTGCACGTGGGCGGCTACGTCTTGGGAACCGTTTGGGTCCTGGTCGTGGTGCGGTTTCTCTTTGGGATGGGCGAGGCGGGGTCGTATCCCAATCTCACCCGGGCCTTGCACAACTGGTTTCCCTTCCGCGAGCGCGGCTTTGCCCAAGGGACGATGTGGATGTCGGGCCGGCTGATGGGCGGGCTGACCCCGATGATCTGGGCCCTTTTGGTGGCGGGGATCGCTTACGAGACGACCAAGTTGGCCTCAGGGGAGTTGGAGGTGACGAGCTGGGCGGTGCCGCCGCTGGTCCACTGGCGGGTCAGTTTCGCGATTTTCGCGGGGATCG
>CAYGZI010000827.1:0-2213 GCA_964354245.1 uncultured Planctomycetaceae bacterium | reverse complement strand
GCCCTGGCCCAGGATCGTGCCGCCCCCAAGGCCGCCAAGCCGGACAAGCCCTACCTGCACGCCTCGCCGGAAGATATCGCCAAGTGGCGCGAGCTGAAGTTCGGGCTGTTCGTCCACTGGGGGCCGGTCAGCCTGGTGGGCACGGAGATCGGCTGGTCGCGGGGCGGCCCGCGCCGCGGCACCGGCGGCACAGGCGAGATTCCCCTGGAGGTCTACGACAACCTCTACAAGAAGTTCAACCCGGTCAAGTTCGACGCCAAAGAGTGGACCGGGATCGCCAAGGACGCCGGAATGCGCTACATGGTCTTCACCTCGCGCCACCACGACGGCTTCACGATGTTCGACTCGAAGGTGACCGACTACAAAATCACCAGCCCGGAGTCGCCCTATCGCAAGGACGTCGTGCGGCAATTGGCCGACGCCTGCCACGAAGGGGACCTGAAGTTCGGGCTCTATTACTCGCAGCCCGACTGGCACCACCCCGACTACCGCACGCCCAACCACGCCCGCTACGTCGAGTACATGCACGGGCAGGTCCGCGAGCTGATGACCAACTACGGGCGCGTGGACATGCTCTTCTTCGACGGCCTGGGCGGCACGGCCAAGGACTGGGACGCCGAGCCCCTGTTCAAGACGATCCGCACCCTCCAGCCCCACATCATCGTCAACAACCGCTGCGGCCTGGCGGCCGAGTACGACACGCCCGAGCAGGAGATCGGCAAGATGCAGACCGACCGGCCGTGGGAGACCTGCATGACCATCGGCGACCAGTGGGCCTGGAAGCCCAACGACCGCATCAAGTCGCTCAAACAATGCCTCCAGACGCTCATCAAGTGCACCGGCGGCGACGGGAACCTGCTTTTCAACGTCGGCCCCATGCCCGACGGCCGGATCGAGCCCCGCCAGGTCGAGCGGCTCAAGGAAATGGGCGACTGGCTAAGGCAGTACGGCGAGAGCATCTACGGGACGCGCGGCGGGCCGTTCCGGCGCGGCGCGTGGGGCACGGCGACGTACAAGGCTAGCACGGTCTACGTTCACCTGCTCGATCCCAAGCTCGACCCGGTCGCCCTGCCGCCGATCGACAGGAAGATCGTCGCCAGCCGCGTCTTGACCGGCGGGACGGCCTCGGTGAAGCAAACCGAAGGAGGGATCGAGATCTCCGTTCCCGCCGCCGACCGCAAGGAGATCGACACCATCGTGGTCCTCACGCTCGACGGCCCGGCCGCCGATGCCAAGGTGGGCAATGCAGCAACGGACTCGCTGGCGACCGGCAAGAAAGCCACCGCGTCAAATGTCTTTCAGAAATCCGTCCGCGTCCACGGGCCCGCCAAGGCCGTGGACGACGACCCGGAGACCCGCTGGGCCACGGATGCCGGGACCCATCAGGCGTGGCTGCAGGTGGACTTAGGCGAGCCGAAGGCGATCGGCCGGGCGATGATCCACGAGGCCTACGCGCCGCGAGTGCAGGAGTTCGAGCTTCAGGCCAAGGACGGCGACTCCTGGAAGACCTTCTGCCGCGGCACGACCATCGGCGAGGACTTCTCCGCCAGGTTCCCGCCGGTCAAGGCCCGGGTGGTCCGCCTGAACATCCTCAAGGCCAACGAAGGGCCGACGATCTGGGAGTTCCAGCTCTTCGCGCCGGACAAGTGAAGGGGAGTCTCACGCAAAGGCGCCAAGGCGTCTATCCGATGGGCGAGTGACGCCGGGAACGGTGAGGGGCCGGATGGCTTACTTCAGCGCCAGCCAATCCAGCCCGGCCTTCTTCACGGCATAGCCCAGCTCGCGCAGGTAGTCGCCGTAGCAGACCATCCAGTGAAAGCCGCGGATTTCCTCGGGCAGGCGCTCCCAGTCGCCGCGGATTCTTAAGTCGAGCTGCGTGCGGCAGATGGGGAAGAAGGGCGTGTCGAGGATCTCGCCGCCGAAACCGAGCCACCGCCGCCCGGCAAAATCGGGGTTGACGACCGTAATCGCCTGGCCCTTCTTCATCTCCACCTTGGGCGCCGCCCCGAAGTCGGACTCGTAGTGGGTGAGGATCCGGGCGGGCTCCGGGCGGCGGCCGTCCATCTTGCGCGGCGCGGTGCAGTGGGAGACGGTCAGCACGCCCTTGTGCGGCATCGAGGGGTTGCAGAAGAAGACCGGCGTGCCGGCAATCTGGTGCAGCAGGATTCCGGCCGGAATCACCACGAAGTCGGACTCGCAGAAGGCCAGGTAGC
>CAYGZI010000826.1:0-2214 GCA_964354245.1 uncultured Planctomycetaceae bacterium | reverse complement strand
GCTACAATGAGCCAGAGGTAGTCGTGTTTCGAGAATCCCCCGACGATAGCGGTATGAGAAAGCACTTCACTAAGTACCCGTGTCCCCGTTGCGGCCAACTGGTCACAAACAACGGGTGGGGGTTCGCGTCTCACCTACGGGCATGTATGAAACGGGACGTAATCGTGGACGGAAAGTTGCACAAGGCCATTGCCAGCGCGAAGTGACGCCATGCCCAATCCCTACAAGGTTCTCTTGGCCGACGAGATCCAGGCGGTCCTGGCCGACCTCAAGACCCGGACCTCAAAGAACGGCTGGCTGAACCTCATCTTGTTCCGCTTGTCCTGTTGCTGCGGACTCCGGGTAATGGAGCTCTGCGGACTGAACTGCGGCGACCTGACCGTGGACGGGGCTCGGCCGGTCATTCATATCCGGCGGGACAACACCAAGGGGTGGAGCGGCGACCCGTCCAAGAAAGACCAGCGGCGGGAGCGGTGGGTGCCGCTGTCGTGGGACCGCGGGACGCTCCAAGACCTGACCGCCTGGTTCCGAAAACGAACGGTAGAGGACGGGGCGGGCCCGAACGACCCATTCCTGTGCTGCCAATCCAAGGCTGGCTACGGGCGTCGGATGATCCGCCGCGTGGCTCAGGCGCGATGGAAGACTGCCATACGGTGTCTCGGGGCGTCCAGGGTCCGCCAGTTGTCGATCCATGCCGGCCGGCACTCGGCCGCCTCGCACTCGTCGCTCGGGGGGCACGCTGAGGCGTCAGTCCAAGACATGCTCGGGCACGGCGACCCCCGGATGACGCGGTACTACGTCCATGTACTCCAGGAGGCGGAGTTGCCGGACGTATTTGCCCCGAGGGAGGTGGGGCCGATGACGAAGTGGCGGATTTTCGGAAAATCGGGCTTGCTAAAAGGCTGACGACCTGATAGACTTTGTTGATTGATGCGATGCGGGGGCCGGGCTACAACTTCTGCCCGTAGTAGCACCCCCCGACAAAGATGGATTCGGGAAACGACGGACCTGCGATGCCACGGACGATACCGAGTCTGATTCAAAGAGGGTTCGATGCGCGAACCCCTACCAGGATCGTCACGTATCGGTATCATAGGGGGCAACCCCCGTCGCATGGATTGCGCCGCGATGGTGCCCTTTTTCGAGCAGGTGTACGTGCCACGACACCTGGCGGCCAGCGCCTCCAGCACCATCGAGTTCTACCGACGGGTCCTCCGGTCGTTTCGACGGTATCTCGGTCGTCCGGCCCACCTCTCCGATCTCAACGACGCCGCGATCCTGGGGTACTGTCGGTGGCGACTGGACGCGGGAGTGGCGCGGGGCACGATCTGCGGCGAGTGGCAGAAACTCCTTGCACTCTGGCGGTGGGCGGCCCGGCACCGATTCGTCGAGGAATGGCCGGACCTGCGGTGCCCAATCAAGGAAGTCCATCGGGCGCCTACAGCATGGACACCAGCCCAGATGTCCGCCCTGGTCGCGGCGACCTCGTCGATGCCCGGCATGGTGTCTGGCATGGTATCACCGCTCTGGTGGAGGGCACTGGCGCTGGTGGGGCTCGATACCGGCCTCCGGGCCAAGCAACTGCTGCGACTTCTGTGGCAAGACGTGGACCTGACGGCCCCGGCGATTCTGGCCTCTGCGGACTGGAGCAAGACAGGCCGGGACGAGCATCTCGGGATCGCGCCCGACACCGCCGCGGCCCTGGGGTCGATCCTGTTGCCAACTCGGCGGCTCGTGTTCCCTTGGCAGTGTCATTTGGTCACTTTCTACCACCACTGGGATCGTCTCCTCAAGCTGGCTGGATTGCCGACTGGCCGCCGGAACAAGACCCAGAGGCTCCGGAGGACGTGCGGGACGTGGGCCGAGATCGTCGGCGGGCAGGGTGCCGGGCAGCGGATCCTTGGGCACTCGACCCCCTCGGTGACAGCCGACCACTACCTCGACCGGACCCAGTTGCCCGAGAGCAATCTGCCGGCCCGGTTCCCGCGGCCGTAACGCTGAAGCCATATCAGGGCGAGCGAGTGCGAGCGCGTCGCACGCGAGGCCAGTTGAAGCGGTTTACGCAACCGCCGAGTCTCTTTGAGGATTCGGACAGTCTGGCACGCCTTTGGAACACGCCGGTCTCTGTTTCCGAACGGCGTATCCCGAAACCACGGCCGGGGGAGCCGGCCCGCCCTGATGTTTCTCGCGCAACGATACAAACCACACGGCGGC
>CAYGZI010000825.1:0-2219 GCA_964354245.1 uncultured Planctomycetaceae bacterium | reverse complement strand
CCAGGGTCACAATCTCCACGCGGTCGCCGGCGCACAGGGCGCACTCGGCATGTTGAGCCCGGGGCACCAGCCGGAGATTCACCTCCACGGCCACGATCTTGCTCCCGAGCCCCAACTGGTCAAGCAGTTGGGCCACCGTGGTCCCCTCGGCGGCTTGGCGGGGTTCCGAGTTGACGACGATCTGCAAGGCCGCGGGCTCCAAGGAATAAGGAATACGGTTACTCTTCGCGCGGGGTCACCGCGATGGCGAGCTGGTCGGCGGCCCACAGGATCATGGGCTGGTTGACCCGCTGGTTGGCGCGATGGGCATTGGGGGACCAGGGCAGGGCATAGGCCAGGATAACCCCGGTGGTGGCCTCGGCCACGTAGACCAACGACCGGCCGGGCGTCATGCGCGACGGACCTTGGGGGATGTCCAACATGCCGGTAACCATCATGTACTTAGGGCGCTCCGGGAACTGGATTTCCGGCAGCACGGCGCCGCCGCGTCTCGCGGCGTTTTGCGCCTTGATGGCTACATTGACCCTGCCGACCACGCTGGCCAGATCGACGTTGAGGTTGCACTCCCACGTTGCCTGGAAGCCGCCCGTCTGACGGATGGAGGGGACCGCGGCGCGGAGCGTGCCGGTTTGGGAATCCAAGAAGAAGAAGGCCTCGACCTCGGTCTGCACCAGACCGGTGGCGATCGTGATGTTCTCGGCGCGATCGGTCGCGACCGCGTGCAGGGGAGTGCTGGGCCAGAAGCTGCTCAGCAGCCAACCCAGCAGGAGTCCGGCCGCCAGCCACGCCCAACGAACCGATCGGGAAAAGCACCTCATTGCACCAGCTCCTTCCAGATTCCGCGGCGCCACGAGGCGCGACCTTGCGTGACGATCTCACGGCGGACCCCCCGCCGGGATTGACCGCACCCTGGCACCCCTTGCTATGTTATCCATTTTCCCCGACCTTTTCCAGGTGAGGTTCGCCACCGTCCAAGTAGGACAGGCATCTTGCCTGTCTTGTCGGCAGAAGCAGGACAGGCATCTTGCCTGTCTTGTCAAGACACAGGCTGGAAGCCCGTGCTACCTCAGGACACAGGCTGGAAGCCTGTGCTACCTTTTGCCGCCCGGCCCCTTGCACTGGCCCGGAAAACGGTCTATAACCGCCGTCCAGACCGGATTCGGAGGTGGGCCTCGGGGCTATACACTCTGGAGAGGAGACCGCGATGAGCACCATCAACGTGGCGTTGATCGGGCAGGGCTTCATGGGTCGTTCCCATTCCAATGCATGGGGCCAGGTGGCCAAGTTCTTCAAGCCGCCCCTGGCGCCGGTCATGCACTCGGTCTTTGGTTTGCCGGACGAAGACCCCGGCTTTGCCAAGAACTGGGGCTGGCAGAACCGGTCCACCAACTGGGAAGAACTGGTCAAGTCGCCGCAGATCGGCCTGGTGGACGTGGTCACGCCCAACTACATGCACGCCCCCGTGGCCAAGGCCGCTATTGCCGCCGGAAAGCCCGTCGCCTGCGAAAAACCGATCGCCGGCACGCTCCAAGACGCCCGCGAAATGGTCGAGGCCGCCAAGAAGAACAAGGTCAAGACCTTCGTCTGGTTCAACTACCGGCGCTGCCCGGCCGTGGCCTTGGCCCACCAGTTGGTCAAGCAGGGCAAGATCGGCGAGATCCGGCACGTCCGCGCCGTGTACCTCCAGGACTGGGCCTCTGAGGCCGTGCCCCTGTTGTGGCGGTTCGACAAGTCCCTGGCGGGCTCGGGGGCCCACGGCGACCTGAACGCCCACATCGTCGACATGACCCGCTTCGTCACCGGCCAGGAAATCACCGAGGTCGTCGGGGCGATTGCGGAGACGTTCATCAAGCAGCGCAAGAGGCTCTCCGGCACGGGCGGCGAGACGCTGGGCGCCGGCAAGGGCGCCGGGGAAATGGGGCCTGTGACCGTGGACGACGCCGTGCTCTTCCTGGCCCGATTCTCCGGCGGGGCGGTGGCCACCTTCGAGGCCGCGCGCCAGGCCACCGGCAACCAGAACCGCAACCAATTCGAGATCAACGGCACCAAGGGGGCGTTGAAGTTCGATTTCGAGCGGATGAACGAACTCCAGTACTACGACGCCACGCTCCCCCGCGCCGTCCAGGGGTGGAGCACGATCATGTGTACGCACGGCGGCGACCACCCCTACGTGGCCAACTGGTGGCCCGACGCCCACATCATCGGCTACGAGCACGGCT
>CAYGZI010000824.1:0-2229 GCA_964354245.1 uncultured Planctomycetaceae bacterium | reverse complement strand
CCGCGGGGTCGGCGCAGCGCCGTTGTTGCACCCCCCGTGACTGACCTTCGCCCCTTTGCCGCCCTGGAAGCCCGGCGACGCGAGCCGGGCCACCGTCACCGGGTTCCGGGTAGAGATGGTCAAGAGGCCGAGGTCCCGCTCCAGGTCGTAGTGGATCAGGCGTCCCGGGAGCCGCTCGATCGCTGCCGGGCCGAAGAGATCGACCTCGATGGGCCCCTTTCCTTGAGAGTCGCGGAAGAGGTGGCCGCAAGTGAGGATCGTGACCTCGCCGTTGCGCGCGCCGATGATCGTGCCGGAGCCGCAGGATTGCCCGGCGGCATCCTTGATCCGCAGCCGCACGCTCGCCGCTACAAGATAGGCATAGAGCGGGTCGGACGCCTCGGCGCCCCCGGTCCGATCCGAGCCGGTCGGTTGCCGCGTCAAAGCGCGGCCTTCCTGCGCCGCTCGCGGAGGAACCACCTGGAGCGCCGCGACCGGGCCGGAGGCCGAAAACGGTTGGCTGCTTTGCACCGCGGGAATGGCCAGCGGCGCCGGGCCCGACCGCTGAAGGCCCGCCAACTGGATCGGCGGCGACGAGCCAGCGCTGCGACGATCGGCCAGGGCGAGCATCTGTTTGAGCCGTTCCAGCCCGGTCGATCCGACCACCCGGTCGACCTCCCGGCCGTCCACCAGCATCACGAAGCAGGGAACGGAACGGACACCGAACCGGGAGGCCAAGTCGGGCTCCCGGCCAATGTGGACCTGCCGGATCGCGTATCCCTGGGCAGCGAGGTGGTCGATCACCGGGGCCATTTGGCGACAGGGCGGGCAGTTGTCGCCGTAAAACTCCAAGAGCACCGTCTCGCGGCCGCCCGTGGCGGCCAGGGTCAGCAGAATCGCTTGCAGCGCGGCCATGCGCCACCTCCTGGGGGTCTGGGGCGTCAATGCCGCCGGCCGACGACTATCGCGATCCGACGCTTCAGGGAAGGGAGGGCAAGATGCGGGCTGGCAACGGGACCTCCGTGTCCCTTTGTTGAAGCGGATCGTACGATGTCGTGGAGCCGACCGGTCCCCTGTCGGCCCGGGGCCCAAAAAACAAGGACCGGCCTCTCACGACGGCGGGCGGTACGATCCTCAACGAACTCCTTTTCGTTTGCGGGAGATGAAGGTGTTCGGTCAGGGTCGTTCAACCATGAGGTGCGGCATTTTCCCCGGAATCGGGATTTGGGACAATGCCAACTTGCTGCGATGCCAGCCCCTTTCTATACCTTTTGTAACTCCTCAGCCAAGTGGAACAGACCCCATCCAGCTTGCCTGGATGGGTGAAGAAGATTGGCGGCTAGGGGCGTCGCCCGCTAAAGTGATACTACCTTCCCTGTTTGCACATCTTCAGTATGCCTCCGCCCTTGGACATTGATCGCTTGCTGCGAGGGACCCTGGTCGCCCGGATCGAGCACCACCCGGTCCTGGGCTCCACCAACGACCGGGCCAAGGAACTTGCGGCAGCCCGGTCTGGGCCGCTGCCGCTCCTGATCGTGGCCGACGAGCAGACCGTCGGCCGGGGCCGCGGGTCGAACCGCTGGTGGACCGGCAAGGGCGGGCTGGCGTGCAGCCTGCTTATGGACCTGCGGCCGCTTCAGATCGGCCGGGCCCAAGGCCCGCTGGTGGCCTTGGCCGCAGGGCTGGCCGTGGTGCAAACCGTGGCCCCGTTGCTCCCCGATCGGGCGGTGGGCATCCACTGGCCCAACGACGTCCTGGCCGCCGGGCGCAAGCTGGCGGGAATCCTGGTCGAAGTTGTGCCCGGCAACCTGCACGTGATCGGGCTCGGGCTGAACGCCAACAACACGATCCGCGAGGCCCCGGAGGACATTCGCGCGACGGCAGCCACGCTGCGGGACCTCACCGGCAGAGCGCACGACCCCACCGCGATCCTGCTGGACCTCTTGGGTCACTTGGAGGGAGTCTTGCAGCGACTGGCGACGGCCCCCGCCGCAATCGCCGCCGAGGCCGACCGCCTCTGCCTCCAACGCGGACACGCGCTCACGCTCCAGCAAGGCCGCCGCACGCTCTCCGGCCGCTGCCTCGGCATTGCCCCCGACGGGGCCCTGATCCTCGATACGCCCCAAGGAAAACGCAGCTTCTACAGCGGAGGGGCTAGGGACTAGGGGCTGGGGACTAGGGATTGGGGATTAGGGATTGGGGACCGGGGATTAGGGATTAGGCATTGGGCCTTGGGCATTAGGGATTAGG
>CAYGZI010000823.1:0-2240 GCA_964354245.1 uncultured Planctomycetaceae bacterium | reverse complement strand
GGAAGCCTGCCCTACTGTTTGCGGCAGGCTGGCAGCCTGCCCCACTTCGGAGAGCTCGCCGGGATCGACGAGCACGAGCAGGCCGGCGAAGTCCTCGCCGCTGGCCAGAGGGATGAACCGTGCCCGGCGGCGGCGGAGCCGACCATCGGCGGCGCAGGCCACGATCCCGGCCATTTCCTGTCCGGCGAGTGCCTCGGGCGGAGGGCACAAGCCCGCCGCCACCGCGGCCGGTCCGCTTGCCTGCGGGCTGGAGTGATAGGCGCATCGCTTTCCTTGGAGGTCTTCAGCCTCTTGCGAGACCCAATCCAGGCAGGCCCGGTTGGCGAAGACGATCGTTGCCTCGGCGTCCAAGACGTAGAGGGGTTGGCCGACCTCGTCGAAGAAGCGGCCCAACTGAATCGTTCCGATGCGCACGCGGACCACGGCAGGGTTCGGGGTTCAGGGTTCAGGGTTCGGGGCTCGGGGTTCAGGGGATGGGAATTCGGAATTCGGAATCCCGACTTCCGAATTCGCGGCCGGCCGCGGCGTTGTGGCCGATGCCGCCGAGACGGCGACAGGACCGCGCGCGGCGGAATCGGCCTGGCCCAGCCACAGGCCGGGAAAGAGCCCGAGCACGACGACCAGCGCCGCACAGCCCACGGCGGCCGCGAGCGTGCCGCCGGCATCGGGCCTGGTCGGCGGGGTGCCCAAGGGGAGGCGGAAGAACATCGTAGCGACGATGCGGAGGTAATACGCCGCGGCAATGGCGGAATTGATCACTCCGATCACGGCCAGGGCCACGAACCACGGATGCACGCCGCTTTCGAGGCGCCCGAGGCTCAACGCACTGGCAAAGACCGCCAGCTTCCCCCAGAACCCAAACAGCGGCGGGATCCCGGCCAGGCTCAGCATGAAAAGCGCGATCAGCCACGCCAGCACCGGGCGGACCGGCCCGCCGGTCCAAGCCAGTCCGGCCAGCTCGTCGACGCCGTCGATCTCGCCGCGCTGGGGGCCCAGGTAGGCCAAAGCGGCAAACGCGCCGATCGTGGCCACGGCATACGCGGCCAGATAAAAGAGCAGGGCCTCCAGGCCGGTCCATTGCCCCTCCGGACCGATGCGCGGGGCCATGAGCACGGCCAGCCCGATGAGCATGTAGCCGGCATGGGCGATGGACGAATAGGCCAGGAGGCGGCGGATGTTGTTTTGCCAGAGGGCCAGGACGTTGCCCAAGGTCATGGTCAGCACGGCGAGGACCACGGCGATGGGCCACGCGATGGAGTGGACCCCGGCCAGGGCGATCCCCACCACCCGCACCAGGGCGATCAGCCCGGCGATCTTCGGCGCGACGGACAAGAGCGCGGCATTGGCATGGGTCGTGCCCTGGTACACGTCGGGGGCGTAGAAATGGAACGGGACGGCGGCTATGCGGAACCCGAGGCCGCCGAACACGAGCACGAGGCCCACTCCGGCCAGCGGCAAGAAGCCGTCGGGGTCCTTGCCGGCCGATTCCATGAGTCGGGTCCGGATCTCGCGGAGGTCCATCGAGCCGGCGGCTCCGTAGAGGAAACTGAAGCCGTATAATAGCGCAGCCGAGGCGAGGATGCTCAAGTAGAAGTACTTCGCCGCTGCTTCCTGGGAGGCGGCGTCGCGGCGCCCGAGATAGAGGAGGATGTACGTCGGAATCGAGACCAACTCCAACGCCACAAACAGCAGCACCAGGTCCTTGGCCGCCGCCGCCAGCATGACTCCCGCGACGATCAATAAGAGCGAGCCGAGGTACTCGGGCGTGTCGGACCCGGCGAGCGTGCGCCATGCCAGGAGGACCAGCAGCGCCCCGGACACGAGCGTCAGCCAGCGGACGTAGGTGGACAGAGGGTCCACTTGCAGGGGGACATCCGGATGAGGCTGGAGGCTGGAGGCTGGAGTCAGGAGCAGGCAGGCGCCGGCCAAGACCACGCCGCCCAAGGCAATCCACCGCCAGGCCAGGCGCGACCCGACAAAGGCCCCGGCCAGATAGATCGACACGGCGACCGCCACCAGCACGATCTCGGGAGTCAGCAGGTAGAGCGTTGCGCTCAACATGGGCCGGCTCTCCGAGAAGCTCCGGCCGCTCTTCGACCTCCGCACGCCCGCGGGGCTCGCGATGTTTCGCGATGTGGCCACCGACGTGGCGGCGCTTGTAAAAAAATACCGCGGATCCTTGAGCGGCGAGCATGGCGACGGCCGGCTCCGTGGTGAATTCATCCGCACGATGGTGGGCG
>CAYGZI010000822.1:0-2241 GCA_964354245.1 uncultured Planctomycetaceae bacterium | reverse complement strand
CCCGCCGCGTGGCCGAGGCGCTGGGCATGCCCTTCTATGCCCTGAACTTCGAGGAGGAGTTCAACCGCATCGTCGTTTACTTCGTCGATGAGTACGTGGCCGGGCGCACGCCCAACCCCTGCATCGTCTGCAACACCTGGCTGAAGTTTGGCAAGCTCGTCGAGTATGCCGACGGCATCGGGGCCCAGTACGTGGCCACAGGCCACTATGCCCGGATCGCGCCGACGGGGCGTAGCACAGGCTTCCAGCCTGTGTCGGGGTCCGAATTGCCGGCACTTTTGCGCGGCTGCGACCCCACGAAGGACCAGTCTTACGTGCTCTTCGGCGTCCGCCGGGCCCTGCTCTCCAGATTGATGCTCCCGGTCGGCGAGCACGGCAAACGCGAGATACGTCGGATGGCGGCACGCTTACGTCTGCCGGTCGCTGAGAAGCCGGACAGCCAGGAGATCTGCTTCGTGCCCGACGAAGACCATGCCCGGCTGATCCACGAGCGCCGCCCGGACGCGGACACCTCGGGCGAGATCGTGACCGCGGACGGCACGGTGGTGGGGCGCCACCCCGGTCTGGAGCATTTCACGGTGGGCCAGCGCAAGGGGCTCCGCGTGGCGTTTGGCGAGCGCCGCTACGTCGTGCGTCTGGAGGCCCAGACGCGGCGGATCGTTGTCGGCACAGTGGAAGAGTTGGCCCGGCACGAGTTGACGGCGGCGCAGGCCAACTGGCTGGTGGAGCCGCCGGCCGGGCCGTTTGCGTGCGAGGTGAAGATCCGTTACCGCAGCCCGGCCGTTGCCGCGATGGTCTATCCCCTTCCTTACGACCGGTTCCGCGTGACGTTTGACCGGCCGTGCTACGGGGTGGCCCCAGGGCAGGCTGCGGTCTGCTACCAGGGCGACCGGGTTCTGGGCGGCGGGTGGATCGAGTAGGAGAGGGTTCAGGGTTCTGGGTTCAGGGTTCAGAATTCGGAGCCGGGCCGTGTCGGCCCGGGAGGGGTCAGGCAAGTAGGTTATGCTTCAGCATAACGGAAACAGGGGCGTTATGCTGAAGCATAACCTACGACTGAAACCTAATAGCTGATAGCTGAAAGCGGATAGTCCCTCGCTTCTCAGCGGATGTCGCGCATGAGCGGACTGAGGTTGTTGTCCTCGGCGCTGCGGATCTTCCAGGCGCCGTCTTCCAGCACCAGTTCGACGACGAAGTCCGCCGCGTAAGGTCCCCAGCCGTACTCGCCGCGCAGGTCGCTGTAGTGGACCGTCGCGTGGAACGTGGCTTCCGCGGTGGGCGGGCTGGTCAGGTCGTTGATCTCAATCTCCATGCCGCGCAGGCTGACCTCGCTGAACTCCAGGCGGTCCATCCAGTAGACGGCCCGCCGCAGGATGTCGGTGGCCGACCGGGAGAGGAGGGCGGCCACGCCCTGGCGGTCGTTGTGCTCCACGGCGCGTGCGCAGCCGCGGATCGCCGCTTCCACCCGCTCCCGTTCCGTCACGACCACGCGTTCGACCACCCAGCCGATGACGACAAGCGCCAGCACTCCGGCCATGGGCCAGAGCCAGAACCCGCGGCGGGTCTGCACGAGAAGCACGCCCAGGATCGCCTCCGCCAGGATGCCCAGGACGATGATCGGGGTCGGGTCTTCGAGTAAAGTCGTCATCATAGACCAGCGTAGCCGTTTCCGCGCCCCGGAACAAGTCCGCGCCCCTTGATCTCCGCACGCGACTGCGTTAGGCTGGGTCAGCCGGACCGGGGCACTCCACACGATGAATCGGGGGTGCGCGATGGGTTGCTCGATCGTCATTTTCGGGGCCTCCGGCGATCTGACCAGCCGGAAGCTCGTTCCTGCGCTCTATGAGCTTCATCGCAAGCGGCGCCTGCCGGAGCCAACGCGGATCGTGGGCTTCTCGCGCACGCCCTTTGCCCACGACGCCTGGCGGGCAAAGCTGGCCGAGTCCACTGCCCAGTTCGTCGGCGCGGGCTTCGACCGGCAGACCTGGGAGGCGTTTGCCCCCAGCCTCTTCTATCAGCCGGGCGATATCGAGCGGCCCGAGGATTTCCGCAGCCTGGGCGATTTCCTCCGCGAGCTGGAGGGGCCCGACGGCGGGACCCGGGTGTACTACCTCGCCACGGCGCCGCAGTCCTACGGGCCCGCGATCCGGCAGTTGGGTGCGGCCGCGCTGGCCAAGGAACGCCACGGGCCGCGGCGCATCGTGATCGAGAAGCCCTTCGGCATCGACCGCGCCAGCGCCCGCC
>CAYGZI010000821.1:0-2259 GCA_964354245.1 uncultured Planctomycetaceae bacterium | reverse complement strand
GCCGCTGGGGGCCATTATAGTCTGCGGGTGGCAGTGTTCCACTGCCTCGCAAGAAACAGGTGTAGGTTATGCTTTAGCATAACGCCTTCGCCCAACGCCCCGCCCTCGTGAATGCCCCGGGAGTTATGCTGAAGCATAACCTACGGATTTGAGCACCGCGGACTATGCCGTCCTGCGCATAGGCGGCCGGAGCGTTCGATCGAGCAGGTCGGGCAGGGGGAACGAAGCGGGATCCGGTTCCCGGCGGAGGGTATCGAGCACTTGCTCGAGTTGGTCGGCGGGCCCCAGGGCCAGGTCGACGAAGAGCCACTTCCGGCCTTGGATCTCGCAGGCGCCCCCGCCGCTGCCGCCGAGCCATTCGTGGCGGACCTGGTAGCCGAGGCGTTGGGCCGACCGGAGGGCCTCTTCGAGCAACTCGACTGTGTTCACAACGACGCCTCCGAGTGTTGGGTTGCGGATTGTAGGTGCTTGCCTTTCAGTTGCCCAGACCGGTTCGACGATAGGGTCAATAGCGACTAACCCGTTTCGCCATTTGGAGTTAAGACGCGGCTTTCCGGTAAGGAAGCGGCGAAGCGGCGAACCTGGAAAACCGGCCAATCTACAGCCTATGAGGTATGTGGACCGACCGGGGATTCCAGTCAAGATCCATAACAGGGGTAATCAGTGGCCACCAGCAGCAGCCAAGTCGAACCGAGCTTGAGAGAGCAGGTCGAGGCCCTCAAGGGGCAACTCGCCTCGGCCCAACGGATGACCGCCCTGGGCGAATTGGTCAGCACGACCACCCACGAGTTCAACAACATCCTGACCACCATCCTCAACTACGCCAAGATGGGCCTCCGCCACAAGGACGGCCCCAGCCGCGATAAGTGTTTCGATAAGATCCTGACCGCCGCCAATCGCGCCGCCAAAATCACCAACGGCATCCTCGGCATGGCCCGAAACCGCGCCGCAGGCCAAGAGCCGACCGACTTGGTCCGCCTGATCGAGGACACCCTGCTCCTCCTGGAGCGGGAGATGAACAAGTACCGGATCACCCTGGAGAAGCACTTCCAGGCCGTGCCGCCGGCTTTTGTCGCGGGCAATCAGATCCAACAGGTGCTTCTGAACGTGCTCATCAATGCCCGGCAGGCCATGCCCAGCGGGGGGCGGGTGGTCATCAAGCTGGTTCACGACGCCGAAAACGATATGATCGACCTGGTGATCCGCGATTTCGGCTGCGGCATCCCGCCCGAAAAGCTCCCACACATCTTCGAGCCTTTCTACACGACGAAGAAAGGGCCGGACGCCAGCGGAAAAGGGGGCACGGGACTGGGACTCTCGATGTGCCGCGACATCATCGAGGCCCACCGCGGCCGGATCCGGGTCGATAGCACCGTGGGCAAGGGGACCGCGTTTACAATCAAGCTGCCCACCGCCAGCCTGGCGGCCCGGCAGCGGGCACCCGTAGCCCCGCCGGTCAACTTCCCCATCGGCACGCCCGGCCAGCCCAGCACGCCGTGCAGATAGGTTCATCGGAAGACAACCACAAAGGCACAAAGACACGAAGTGCAGAGACCTTCGTGCCTTTGTGCCTTTGTGGTAAATGACCTGCCCCAATTCTGCACTTCAGTAGCCGGGCGTGGTCCGCGGGCAGACGCTCGGCACCGGCTGCACGCCGATCAGTCCGAGCCGCTCCTGCAATTGGGCCAGGATCCGCTGCTCGAGGGCGCGGTCGCGGCCCATCGCCATCCAGCCCTTGTTGACGTCCTGCTCTCCCACCGGGCTGACCACCCGGACCAGCGAATCGTCGTTGCGGAAGGTCGCGGCGCCGGCCGAGGCGTGGGCGGGCCGGACCACGTCTTCGAGCTCCTTGAACACTGCCACGTCGATCCAGAAGCCCTCGCGCACGGGCGTTACCTGGACGTGGGCCTCGCGGCGGATCGATTGCAGGGTGCTTTGCACCTTCTCGTAGGTGTCGGCCGAGTCGTGGCGCCAGGGCTCCAGTAAGGTCGAGGCGACCTCGGGGAAGGTGTCGAGGCGCCCTTCGGTGATCGTGTTGCCCACCACGCGGATGGGCACTTCCCGCTTGATGCGGAAGTAGTCGTCGATCGCGTCGGCCACGGTCTCCCACAACTGCTGGGGGTCGCGGACCGGAACGAGCATCGGGTTGTCGTAGACGATCGGCACGGGCGGCCCGGCCGAGTCTGTCCAGCCGGGCAGGCTGGCACAGCCGGACGCCGCCAGCGCCATCGCGACCAGCAACAGACAACCGCCGGTGAG
>CAYGZI010000820.1:0-2260 GCA_964354245.1 uncultured Planctomycetaceae bacterium | reverse complement strand
GGCCTGAACGCCACCGGGCCCCAGTGCCGCAAGTGCATCGAGGCGGTCGGCCACAAGAACTTCCGCCTCTGGTACGACCCGGGCAACATCTTCTTCTACTCCGACGGCAAGCTCGACCCGGCCGAAGACGCCGCCACGGTGGACGGCCTGGTCGGCGGCATGTCGGTCAAGGACTTCAAGCAGCCCAAGCGGGTGGACGTGACTCCCGGCACCGGGCTGGTCGATTTTCCGAAGGTGATGGCACGGCTCCGTCAGGGCGGCTTCACGGGCGGGCCGCTGGTGATCGAGTGCCTCGCGCCGGGCGACCTCAAGTCCACGCTCGCCGAGGCCAAGAAGGCCCGGCAGTTCCTGGAGCAACTCGTCCGCGGGTAGCGCCGGTCCCATTGCCGGCAAGGTAGAATGTCGGCCAGCGTGCGGACGCCGGACATCCGAAAGGAGAATCGTCTGATGCGGCGCGTGGCGAGGTTTTGGCTGGCTGGCGTCGTGCTGGGGGTCGGTTTGGCGATGCTTGCGTCGCCCGCGTTGGCGGCCGAGGGCCCGCGTGATGAGCGCCCCGGCGTGCAGCAGGCCGAAGCCTCCCTGGCGGACCTGGAGCCCTTCACGCACTCGCCCGATTTCTTCGCGATCCTCACGTGGCGATACCTGCAAGCGGTCAACCACCAGGTCCGCACCCTCGGGCCCATGATGAACCGGCTACGCTCCACGGGCGTCTATTTCACGCCGCCGGCGCCGGGGCCGTCGTTTCCCGTGCTGCCGGGCAGCGTGGTCAAGCGGGTCCAGTCGAAGGCGTCGCGGCGCGGGCTGAGCGCGACGGAGCCGCCGCTCATGGTTGGCGAATTCACCGGCGAGGACCGCGCCGACTACGCGATGATCGTCAACCTGAGCCTGGCGAGATCGGCCAACATCCAACTGGAGACGGTCAAGACCTACAAGACCAAACAGGTCGTTTCCGCGGAGACGGGCCGCCCGTCGCCGCTGGACGAGAAAAACGGGCTCTGGCTCCCGGCCGGCCACGGGGCGCTGATCAGGTTGGAATGACTCCGCTTGGCGCAGACTTCCGAAGTCTTGAAGACTTCGGAAGTCTGCCGATAGCTGATCGCTGATAGCTTCCCCTCATGAACTACTTCGCCCACGCCTTCGCCTTCCTCGACGATCCGGACGCCGATCCACACTTCGTGGCCGGCACGGCGCTGCCGGATTGGCTCACCGTGGCGGACCGCCAGGTCCGCTTGCGCGCGAAGCACCTTGGGCCGCTCCTGGAAGACGACCCGGCGTCGGCCGCACTGGCCCGGGGGACCTTGCAGCACTGGGCCGACTACGCCCGGTTCCACGCCACCCGGGCCTTTGTCGAGACGTCGTTGGGCCTGAGCGTGCTGGCCCGCGGCGCCCTGGACGGGGAGGAGGGGATGCGGGCAGGCTTCTTGGGGCATCTCCTGACGGAGCTGCTTCTGGATGCCTCGCTCGTGGCGGAGGGTCCGAGCCGGCTGGATCGCTACTATGAACTCCTGGCGGCGGTCGATGGGATCTGGTTGCAGGCGGCGGTCAACCGCGTGGCCCCGCGTCCGACCGTGCGGCTGGCCCCCATGTTTTTCGGCTTTCGCGGCCAGCGGATCTTGTGGGATTACCTGGAGGATGGCAAACTGCTGGTGCGGCTGAGCCAGGTCATGCGGCGGGTTGGGCTGACGGAATTGCCCGGACGCTTTGGGGCGATCCTGCCGGAGGCCCGGCGCCTGGTCGAAGGCCGCAAGACGGAGTTGCTGGACGGCATCCCCGCCATGCTATCCGCCGTCCGTTGAATTCTGTCTACTGTCTACCGTCTACTGACTACTGTCTTCCGACGACGCGGCAAGGAGAAACGCCCATGCGATTTGGTATGAACCTCCTGATGTGGACCGACACGCTCTCCGATCCGATGCTCCCGCTGCTGGATGAGCTGAAGGAACTCGGCTACGACACGATCGAGCTCCCCTGCTTCGATCTGGACAATCTGGACAACTATGCCAAGTGGGGCAAGCGCCTCGACGAGCTGGGCCTCTCGCGGACCGGAACGGCGGTCCGCGGCCCGGACGAAAACCCCATGAGCCCGGACCTGGCCGTCCGCCAAAAAGGGATCGAGGCCAACAAGCGGAACCTCGATTGCTGCGCGGCGGCGGGCTGCACGGTGATGGCCGGGCCGTTTCATTCGGCACTCGGCGTTTTCAGCGGCAAGGGGCCGACCGCCGACGAGTGGAAGTGGGCCGTGGCGAGCATGCAGCAGGTG
>CAYGZI010000819.1:0-2260 GCA_964354245.1 uncultured Planctomycetaceae bacterium | reverse complement strand
CAGCGTGCAGATCGAGTGGGTGATCCTCTCGATCGAGTCCGACTGCCCGTGGGCGTAATCGTACATGGGGTAAATACACCACTTGTCGCCCGTGCGGTGGTGCGTGGCGCGGAGGATGCGATACATCACCGGGTCCCGCAGGTTGAGGTTGGGCGAGGCCATGTCGATTTTCGCCCGGAGGGTGCGCGAGCCGTCGGGAAACTCGCCGGCGTGCATGCGCTCGAAGAGGTCCAGGTTCTCCTCGATGGAGCGGTTGCGGTACGGGCTTTCCCGGCCGGGCTCGGTCAGCGTGCCGCGGTAGCCGCGGATCTCGTCGGCCGACAGGTCGCAGACATACGCCTTGCCAGCCTCGATCATCTGGACGGCCCATTGGTAAAGCTGGCCGAAGTAGTCGGAGGCGTAGAACTCGCGGTCCTCCCAATCGAAGCCCAGCCAGCGCACGTCCTCCTTGATCGAATCGACGTACTCTACGTCTTCCTTGCTCGGGTTGGTGTCGTCGAACCGCAGGTTGCACTTGCCGCCGAACTCCTTGGCGATGCCGAAGTTGAGGCAGATCGACTTGGCGTGGCCGATGTGCAGGTACCCGTTCGGCTCGGGCGGGAAGCGGGTATGGACGCGGCCGCCGAATCGCCCGGTGCGGTTGTGATCGAGGATGATTTCGCGGATGAAATCGACCGAGCCGGCGGTGGGAGAGGCGCTTGGGTCCCCAGCCGGCTGCTCCCGTTTCCCTCCACTGCTGCTTCGTTCAACGTTCGGAACCGGCATGGTTCAACTTCCATTGCTGAAGTAGCGTTTGCTCGTCCGTGGCGTCGCTCGGCACCGCCGGCCGCGTGACGGAAACGCGCGATCACCATATCCGCACAACCGAATACCGATCGAAGTCCCGATCCCCGCTTACGATCGGAATCGCCTCGCTCAGCGCCTGCGCGATCAGCAGCCGGTCGAAAGGATCACGGTGATGGAAGGGGAGCCCGGCAACCACAGCCGCATGCCTCGCCGTGATCGGCAAGACGATCATTTCATTCTCGTCAATGTGCCTCTCCATGAACTCAGCCAGGTCTTTGCCGAGACTGTACTTCCCAATACTGATCTTGATCGCGATTTCCCAAAAGCTCGCCGGACTGACGACGAGATCGGTCCCTGGCTCAGTCATGGTCGCCCGAGCGCTCGCGCTGAGCCGCTCATCGTTGAGCAGGAACCAGAGTAATGCGTGCGTATCTAAAAGCACCCTCACGGCATGTACTCTTTGAAGTCTTCCAGGTGCTCGTCATCTTCTTCGACGATGATCAGCTCGCCGACCGCCCCGCCTGGCCGCCGCGGCTTGCGCTGCCGGACAGGTTCCGCAACCAGCCGCGCGACCGGACGATCGCCCTGCGTAATCAAGACGTCTTCGCCCGGCTTCAGGTTGGCAATCAGCAGGGGCAAGTGGGCTTGCGCTTCTTCCAGAGTCGCGGTGGTCACAGCGTTCTCTCCGTTAAGCCCGTACGTCCATCCTCTAACGTGTCTATTCTAACGGCCGCAGTCCCCTTTTCAACGGGCCCAGCGACCCGGCGTTAGCGCCGGGCGTATCACCCCTCGCGCGGTAAGGCCGTTAGCCTCCCGGCCGAGTTCCGTGAACTGAACTCCCTTGTGGCGCAGCTCGCGCGCGGCGTCTGCGGCGACTAGGTACGTTCCGTTGCGGAGGATCATTCCGGGTGAGTGCCGAAGCAGAATCGGCAGTGCCTTAAGTTCCTCCTCTTCCGACATCTGGATCGCGACTTTCATAGGTTCTCTCCCGCAATTGGCATAGCGATCGCTCCTTCCACTATTATATGCGCGCCCGGTCAATTCTTGCGAGGCAACTCTCCTTGCCCAGAATTGCCATGCTGTCGAACAGCCCGAACCCGATCGACTTGCCCGTCACGGCCACGCGAAGGGCGTGAATGATTTCGTTGACTTTGATGCCTTCCTGTTCGGCGAACCGCCGCGTCATCGCTTCCAGCGGCTCCGCCTCGAATGGCTCGGCGGCCGCCAGGTGCGGCTTGTACTTTTCGAGCAATGCCGCGGCGCCCGGCCTGCGCAGGGCTTTGTCGAAGGCCGCTTCGTCGTAGGGTAACTTGTCGTCCGCCACGAAGAACTCGTTGTAGTTCAGGATGTCGCCCGCCGTCTTGATCCGGTCGCCCGCCGCCGTGAGAATCTGGGCGATCTTCGTCCGCAGCGACTCCGGGAAAAAGGGGACAGTCCCCATTTGTGCGAAGCACCCTTCGGGCCGTTCCGGCAA
>CAYGZI010000818.1:0-2267 GCA_964354245.1 uncultured Planctomycetaceae bacterium | reverse complement strand
CACGCCCAGCGGCATGGGCTCAAGGTAGTCCTGGTTGACGATCGCCAGGAAGCGGAGGTTCCCCTCCCACAACTCCGACACGACGGCGCCCTTGCCGCCGCTCCGGATCCGTGGCGGTCGATGCTCCCGATCGTGCGCCCAGCGGATCGGCCTACAAGCAGTTCGCGCGCAACAACGCAACGCCAACAGCGACCGCGGCCATCGCAAGGCGACCCTGCGTCGTTTGCACGAAATCGGGCCGTATCTGAAGGACCTACGCACGTGCCAATGGAATCCTTCGTAGCGTTGTAGTATTAACGCAAGCCTGCCAACGGCTCCCACGAGCACTCCTGGGCCTGCTACTCAGACCTCAGACCCTCCGTTGCCGGAGCCCAATGCCACCATGAGCGAGTGACCGAAGGGGCACTAACTTGGTGGGCCGTTCAGCCCAAACTCGATCCCGCAGCCGACCTGGACAAGCACGGCCTGGGGACCGGTGTCGGCGCGGCGGGCGAGGGTAACGTTGGGGGCGCCGTCGACCATCGCCTGGAAGGCGGCGGAGCCGGCGTTGAGGCGGTGGAACACCGGCCGCTGCTGGTGGCTGTGGGGCACGGTGAGGCTGCCGATCAGCTGGCAGTCGCCCAGGCCACCGGGGGTGGTCCAGCCGGAATCCGGGTCGGTGTACCAGGTATTCCAGCTCGGGGAGTGCTGGTCGAAGTCCACCGGCTTCGTGCAGCAGTACAGGCCGATGCTGGCGCTGGCGTTGTTGACCGGAGCGGTTGCCGTGCTCATACGTTCCATCGTCGCCAGTTCATGCTGAATGTTCATGGCTCCGTGTCCTTTCTCCGGTTCTCCGGGCGTTAACCGCCCGAACCAGTGGGCACACTGAGCCTCGACGCGCCGGAAGGCTCAAGGCGATTCCTCGCGGATTCAGAAGATTCACCGGAGCAAGGCGTTACGGCCTTCTTCGCCTCCCGGCAGTGCCGCAGGACGCCCGCCGCCAGGATTACCGCCACATCCCTGCGGCGCCTGGCGGCGGCGACTTCATCCGTACCGTCGTGTTCGCGCATTGGCGTCGTCTCCCAACGGACATCGAACGATGCCCCTATCCGGTTATCTATGCCGTGGAGAGACGGACCTGTCCGAAAGGCGCACCACAGCGACTTGCGCCCGCTCGGCCATGTCGGTACAATGCCCGGCGGCCAAGCGGGAAAACCACATGGGCAGTCGCGACCAGCGCATCTACGAACTGGAAGTGTGCGTCATAGGCGGGCCAATCACCGAGGCGTTCGCCAAGGCCAACCCCGTGGTCTCGCGGACGATCCGGATTCGCGGCGACCAGACGCTGGCGAAGCTGCACGAGGCGATATTCGACGCCTTCGGGCGCGACGACGAGCACATGTATGAGTTCCAGGTCGGCGGCAAGGGCCCGATGGACCGCAAGGCCCGGCGGTACGTCCTGCCCATGGGGAACGACTCATTCGACGACCAGAAGCCGACGGGTGTCGTGACGCGGACGACTATCGACGCCCTGGGCCTGAAGAAGGGCCAAGCTTTCGGCTACTGGTTCGACTTCGGGGACGACTGGTGGCACCAGATCAACGTAACCGCCATCCACGACGGCCCCGGCAGCGGGAAGTACCCCCGCGTGACGGCCAAGATAGGCGACAGCCCGCCCCAGTACCCGGACCGGGACGGCGAAGACGATGACGAAGAAGACGATGAGGAGTGAGGGGGCTGCCCGCTATCCGCCCAGCATGCGTGTGATCTCCCCGCCATCGATCAAGCGGATTCCGCGTTCCTGCGCTGCGGCTGCAACGCCGGGAGAAAAGCTGCCGTCGGTAACCATCATCCCGCGCGTGCCGGCCGCGCCGTTGAACCGATGGCCCGACCTGCACTTGGCCAGCAGGTCCCAGGCGAGGGAGCGGTCCGAATCGGAAAGAGCCGTCGGTCCTTTGGGGATCCTCTTCCATCCCTGCTCAAAGGCATCCCTCGCCCGCTCCGCATCATGGTCTACTTCAGCCATTTGTCTTGGTGACCCTTTCCACCGCTTGTCGGCGCAAACGTCCCAAACCAGACGCTTCTACACGAGGCGCCAGGAACGTCGCCCCCGCTACGGACGCGGCAAGGGTTCCGTCCCCTCGTCCAACGCCTTCATGTACTGGGCGTAGGCGTACAGGCGGTCCCGCCGCTTGCCCGTGATCTCGTGGACGACCTTCAGCCTTTCCAGGGCCTCGACGGCAGCCCGTGCCGTCGGCGCGGACACTTTCAAGCTCGCGGCGGTCAAG
>CAYGZI010000817.1:0-2270 GCA_964354245.1 uncultured Planctomycetaceae bacterium | reverse complement strand
TCATCGAGCCCTACTACTACCGCCACTCGAACTTCCAGAACTGGTTCACCAAGGAGAATAGCGATCCGTTCACCTACATCGGCTGCCACTACGTGGACCTGGTCTGGTTCATTACGGGCCTGCGTCCGGTTGAAGTCTCGGTCCGCGGCGTGGAAGGGAAGTTTCCCAACGGCAACGTCGGCTATCTCTGGTCTGCCGCCCAGGTGATCTGGGAGAACGGAGCCATCCTCAGTGTGACCAACGGCTTGGGCTATCCGGACGAAGGGGCCGGCACCAACGACCAGGGCCTGTGCATGTTCTGCGAAGGGCCCGACTGCGGCGCGATCATCCGCCACGACGACCAGTTCCGCGGCGTCAGCCACGGCTACATCGACCGCAAAAGCGGCGCCATGTTCCGCTTCGTCAGTCCCGACTACTTCCGGCTCGTCCCCTGGGAAGGCGACGGCCTGCGCCCGGTCGGCTACGGCTTTGACTCGATCGAGGCCCTCGTCCGAGCGGCCCAAGCGGTCAACGCTGCCGCCGCCGGCCACGCCAGCGAAGACGCCCTTGCCCGCCGCCGCGAACTCCTCGCCGAGATCGACCGCCGCGGCATCCTCGCCACGCCCGCCAACAGCTCCATCAACGAGCTGGTCACCGAATCCGCCCGGCTCTCGATTGCCAACGGCGGGCAGCACGTCAAGATTCATCTTCAAAGCCGAGGCCGCACATGAGCTCTCTCTCTCAGACGTTGAGTTGTCTGTTTCTGGCGCATGCCTTGATGTTGCTGAGACCGCTCGCAACTCCAGCGGGCGCGGAATCGGGCTCCGTCGCGATCCGCCCGGCAAAACCCATGCCGGCAGGCGAGGCGCCGGGACCGCGGCCCTACGAGATGGTCCGGGCCAATCGCAAGCCGGCGCACGTGCCGCTGGTCTCCTTCGATTCGCTGGACGGCTGGCGGGTCCAGTGCTCGGAAGGAGCCGCTGCGGACCTCATCGGCTCGCAGAAAGAGCGCGTTTGGGAGTCGCCGGTCGCAAGGCTCGTCTATCGCGGCACGTCGGCAAAGAGCACGATCGTCCTGCGCCCGCCCAACCCGGTCGCCATCCCCGATGCGGCCACCGCCACGACGATCTGGATCTACGGCAACAACTGGTCGTGGGCGCCCGAGCCCGGGACGCCGCGGGTCAGCGTTTCCCTTCTACTGCTCGACAAGGACGACAAGCCGCAATCGCTCGACCTGGCCCAGGTCGGATGGAAGGAGTGGTGGCTCGTCCACAAGGTCCTGCCGCGCCAGCTTCTCGACCGCAAGCCGCTGCGGCTGGCGGGCATTCGCGTCGCGGGCGGCTCCAACAAGGACGATCGCGTGCTTTACTTGGAAGACTTGGCCTTCTTCCAAGAGTCCTTCGCCCCGCTGGCCTTCGAGCCGCGGCCGAAGCGGGGCGTCGAGCCGTTTTCCGGCCAGTCACCGGGGGCAAATACCGGGCCGGGCCGCCTGCCCTTCCCGACCCGCGAGGAGACCATCCTGCCCGAAAACCATGCCAAAGATTTCACCACGGCAGTCGAACGATCCGGCGACGCGTGGCGGCTCACCTACAAAGATGCCCAGACGAAGCTTGAGTATGAGCTTCGGCCGGGCACGCGATTCTGGGGGCCGGTCGCCGTGAAGCTCAACGGCGCCCCGATCGCCCGGGCCATGACCGAAGCCGGGCCGAAGTTCGTTGCCGAGCCGAAAGACTGGCGCCTGGTCGAGGCGAAGTCGGCGGGCAAGGAAATCAAGGCATCGTGGCAAGCGACGGCCAACGGCACGGCGATCACGGTTCACTCCACCGCACGGCTGTGGCAGAAGAGCCTCGTGGTCGATTGCGTCTCGACGGGCGGCCTGGCGACCGAGCTTTCCTACGGCCGCATCGAGAACGTCCAGGCCCCCGAGCTCTTGCTCCTGCCGTACATGAACTACGGCGGCCACCACCTGAACGTCCTAATGTCGAAGGGAAAGACGCCCTACTTTGCCTCGGTCTGGATGGATTGGTACCGCTCGAACGGGTCCGAGCCGTGGGCGGTGGATCGGATCGAGGGCGACAAGGTCTTCCTCAACGGCGGCGTGCGCTACCTCCCCAAGACCGATGGCCGGCGCAACGACCTCTTCGAGCGGTTCTTCATCACTTTCTCACCGGTCTTCGAGGAAACGCTCGCGACGATTGCCAATCCGCCGGCCAAGCGCGGGCGCGAGGCCGGCTCGCGACTCTGGCAGGAGAGCTGGGGGCCGCAGAACTACGACCGCGAGCACGAGCGGT
>CAYGZI010000816.1:0-2276 GCA_964354245.1 uncultured Planctomycetaceae bacterium | reverse complement strand
CCGCTCCAACGCGGCGTAGTCGATGGCCCTGGTGTTGGGCAGCTCGATGTCCTGGGTCTGCACGATGACGTCGTCCATGGCGGCCAGCCCGAAATCGACCAGCTTGGCTTGTCCGCGGCTGGAGACCAGCACGTTGCTCATCTTCAGGTCGCGGTGGGTGACGGCCCGCTCGAAGGCGTATTGCAGGCCGCGGCCGACGTCGATCATGATCCGCGCGGCCTCGATGGGCCGGACCGTCCTGCGGTGCTTGATGAACTCCCGCATGTTCTGGCCCTCGACAAACTCCATCACGAAGAAGTGGTGGGGCCGGACAGAGTAGACCTCGTGGATGGGGACGATGTTGGGGTGACGGAGCGTTCGGCCCAACTCCCCTTCGCGGACGAACAATCCGAATTGCACCGGGCTGTCGCTGAACCGGTTCCGGAGGACCTTGACCGCGACTACCTGGCCGGTTCCGTTGTGGACGGCGCGGTAGACGCGGGCGAAGGTGCCGGTCCCGACCAGGTACAGCGCTTTGTAGTTTCCGAAGAAGAAGCCGGTCTTATCGCCCTTCAGGAGGCGCTCCAACTGGTAGTTGGTCATCAGCTCCCGGCGGACGAGGAGATGCACCAGATCGTCCAGCGCGACGGAGCGGCTGCCGAGGGCTCCCCAGACCTCCTGCAACTGCGTCTCGGTGAGCAGTCCCAAGTCAAATGCCCGTTGGGCTATCGATTCGGCAGTAGGCCGGCCCATGCCGCCAGTACTCCCACCTTTGTCGGGTTAGTTCAGCACCTGGCCGTGTGTCGGTTGGCAGGCTGAACTCAAGCTGTCGTCAACCCCTATCCTACGCGAGCTTTGCAGTCACCGCAATCCGCTTGAGGAGGTCCGGCCAGTGGGCTGCGGCGAAGTCCAGCGGACTGCCAGGCCGTCGTCCCGTAGGACGGATTGCCAATCCGTCCTAACAGGATTGCCAATCCGCCCCAGCCCCACGGTCAATCCGTCTCGTCCAACTGCCGGCGGTAGTCATCGCGTTCCCGGCGGGTCGCCTCCAAGTCGAACACGAGGTACTTCATGTCGAGCCGTAACTGGCTCAAGGCGTCCTGCACCAACCCGAGGATCCGCCGGCGGCGCCGGGTGCTCTCGACCACACGGCCCAAGCAGGGCTCGATGGCTTGGCGAAACTCGTAGGGCAGTTTTTGCACGGCCGCGGCCAGTTCGTAGACTTCACTGGGCACTTCTTGGCATTCGGACTTGGCCTGTTGGGGCTGTTGGCTCATGGGCGTTGTCTCCAGGTGCGGTAACACCATCGGCTAGTTGCAGTTCCCATGCCGGAAGCCCCGCTGCCTGAGTCGAGGACGCAACCTCTTCCGCTGCAAAGGGTTAACAGCAGAGCACGGTGTACCCCTCCCCGGCGCTGTGAGGCGAAACCCCCACGTTTTGCTCTGGATGAAAATCGCAAATCCTGATACAAGCACGTCTTACGGCGAAACCGCTCGCTACCCCCTAGCGCTGACTTCTGTAAACGGCCGTGTGTCGTTTCGTATCACTTCTGGTTTTCCCCGTGATCCTTGCGCTGGCTTGGTTCTCCGGTTTGGCGGCCTGCGCTCAATCGTCCCCTTGGTACGAAGGATTCGAGGGACCCGACGCCACCTGGCGCCTCGTCGGTGGCAATGCCCGCTACCGGGTGGAATCCCACCTGCGAGTGCGCGGCGATGCCCATACGGGTGATGGCTCCGAACACATTCGGGTGGCAGGCACAGCGGGCAGCGAGGTCTTCTTCAGCCACGAGGTCGGCCGCCCCCGCGTGATCGACGAGTTGCTTCCAACCGTGTGGGCGAAGGCCGACCGTCCCGGGGCGCAGCTCGTGGTCCAGGTGGCCCTCCCCCGGACCTTGGACCCGAAGACTCAGGCCCCCGCCTCGGTGCTGCTCCAAGGCTCGATGTACACCGCGGCAGGCCGCTGGCAGCAACTCCGCGTCGAAGACATCCCGCGGCTGCTGGCCCGCAAGACGCCCATGCTCCGCGCCCAATTCGGGCCGCGCGTGGACCTTCAGGAGGCGTACGTCGAACGGGTCCTCTTGAACGTCTATGGCGGACCGGGCGTGACCAACGTGTGGATCGACGACCTTGACATCGCCGGCTACGTGGGTCTGCCGCCGGAGAAGGCGGGACCGCCCGTCGCCGTCCCGGTGCCCGACTGGTGGCCGGCGTCCGAGGCCGCGTCGCGATGGCTCGGCGCCGGCAGCGAGGCACGGACCAGTGCGCCTCCGGCCCGCCGGGTCAAGCTAACGGGGTCCG
>CAYGZI010000815.1:0-2281 GCA_964354245.1 uncultured Planctomycetaceae bacterium | reverse complement strand
AAGCCGCGGTCGAACTGCATCCCCTCGACGACCTCGACGGTGGTCTCCGCCTGCTTCCCCTCCTCGATCGTAATCACGCCGTTCTTGCCGACGCGGATAAACGCATCTGCCAAGTCCGCGCCGATCGACGGATCGTTGTTGCCGGCGATGGTGGCGATCTGGGCAATCGCCTTCTTGTCTTTCTCGTCCACGGGCGAGGACATCTTCTCCACGGACTTGGCCACGGCCGCGGTGGCCTTGTGGATTCCCCGGGCAAGCGCCATGGGATCGGCCCCGGCGGCGATCAGTTTCATGCCTTCGCGGAAAATGGCTTCGGCCAGGACGGTGGCCGTGGTCGTGCCGTCGCCGGCCACTTCGTTGGTCTTGCTGGCGGCTTCCTTGACCAACTGGGCCCCGAGGTTTTCGCACGGGTCGTCCAGGTCGATGTCCTCGGCCACGGTGACGCCGTCCTTGGTGATCTTGGGCGAGCCCCAACCCTTGTCGAGGATGGCACAGCGGCCGCGGGGGCCGAGCGTGTTCCGCACGGCGCGGGTCAGCTTGCGCACGCCGGCAGCCAGCGACTGCCGGGCCTCGTCATCGAAGGTGATCTTCTTTGCCACAACCGAATCCTCCTGGTGAGCCCCGAGGCCATGCCCGGGGCCTGCTAAGGCGGTTTGATCGCGTCGATTCAGCGGGCTGCCAGCAGCCCCCACTTATGTGGTACCGCACGTGGATCGGCGAGTTTGCACGACGATACCACTTGGCAGACCACGCCTGGTGGGCCCCACTTATTGCAAGGGACGTGCCAAGAGGGTTGTGTCTGTCCTAAGATATTGACAGACAAAGACTTCGGATTGAATCCCCAATTCCCTGCCGCCCGCAGGGCCGTCGGGCCAGGCTAAGACTATGCCATTTTGACAGGTATGGCCAACGCCGTAGGGCAGGCTTCCAGCCTGCCGTTGAGCGGAGTAGGGCAGGCTTCCAGCCTGCCGTTGAGGTAGGGCCGGCTCTGCCGGCCACTCTGCTTAGTAGTCCGATTCCCGCGCGGCCCGCTTCTGGACTTCAGCCAACCCTCGCCTTCGCGCCAACGCGATCGTGGCGCGATGCCTTATCCCTCGCCCCTCGCCCTTGCCGGCGGAGGCGTGGCTGCCTTGACCGCGCGGCCCCGGACTGGGATCGCCTCCCCGTAAGTCGGCTCGGGGATCGACTCCAGGATCTTCTCGATGATCCGGTCCACGTCGATCCCCTCGGCGTCCGCGTTGAAGTTGGTGAAGATCCGGTGCCGCAAGACCGGGTAGGCAAGCGCGCGTATGTCCTCCGCCGTCACCGCAAAACGCCCGTGCAGGATCGCCCGCGCCTTGGCCCCGAGCGTCAGGTACTGCGCAGCCCGAGGCCCGGCCCCCCAGGCCAGCCAGTTCTTGATGAAATCGGGGCTCGGGGGCTCCTTGGGCCGCGTGGCCCGGGCCAGATCCACCGCATAATCGACCATGTGCTGGCTCGCCGGCACCTGGCGCACCAATTGCTGGATCCAGAGGATGTCGCGCCCCTGGAGCACCGGCTGAACCTCCTTCTTCGCCGCCTGGGTCGTGGACATCACGATCTCCCGCTCTTCCGCCCGCGTGGGATACCCCACGTTGATCGAGAGCATGAAGCGGTCCAGTTGGGCCTCGGGCAAGGGATAGGTCCCCTCTTGCTCGATCGGGTTTTGAGTCGCCATGACGAAGAACGGCGGATCGAGCTTGTAGGTGTTGCCGGCCGAGGAAACCTCGTATTCCTGCATTGCTTGCAGCAGAGCAGCTTGCGTCTTCGGCGGGGTCCGGTTGATCTCGTCCGCCAGGATGATGTTGGCAAACACCGGTCCTTTGACGAATCGGAACGACCGCTTCCCGGTGGTCGGGTCCTGGTCGATGATCTCGGTGCCCGTGATGTCGCTCGGCATCAGGTCCGGCGTGAACTGGATGCGGTTGAACTTCAGGTGGAGGGCCTGGGCCAGCGTGGAGACGGCCAGCGTCTTGGCCAGTCCCGGCACGCCGATCGTCAGACAGTGCCCCCGGGCGAAGACGCAGATGAGCATCTGCTCGAGCATCTCCTCCTGGCCGATGATGACCTTGTGGACCTCGTGGACCAACAGCTCCCGGGCCTGGGCCACGCGGCGCACGGCCTCTTCGGGGGTCATTTGGGGGGTGGCTGCCGCGGAACCGCTCGACATGCGTATTCTCCGTTCCCGAGGAGGACAGACATTCTTGTCTGCCACCGCACAGACAGGAATGTCTGTCCTCCTGATCCGGTAACTTCCCTCTCG
>CAYGZI010000814.1:0-2286 GCA_964354245.1 uncultured Planctomycetaceae bacterium | reverse complement strand
GCTGTCGGCTCAGAGCCGGGCCGTGTCGGCCCGGCAGTAGCAGCGGGATTGGCGTCCGGCACGTTGGCCCAGGTCCAGAGGGGGAAGGTCTCTTCGTAGCCCGTGTGCTTGCTGACTTCCGCCGCTTGGCGCGAGCGGGCGTTGACCTCAATCAAGAGCAAGAGGCTGGCGACGAAGGCCCCCGCAAGGGCCGCCACGACCGGCCAGTGGCTCCGGTGGCGCAAGACCCGCTTGCCCAGCGCGGCGGTCGCGAGCGTGGCTGCCAAGGGCAGCGCGACAGTGAGCACCAGGAGGGTCCTGAGGTCAAACATTAGGGCAATCCGGAGTCTTCAAGATGAACAATGACGAATGACGAAATGCAAATGACGAAAGAATGACGAAGCACGAAGCTCGAAAAGGCGTAGCGATTCATCGTTTCGTTCTTCGTCATTCGACATTCTCTGCGTCCTCTGCGGTTTTATTCTCACACTCTCGGCCGGAAGTCGGTGGCTTCGGGCGGGAGGTCCGGCTGGTGCCCGGCGGGGGTCAGCCTTGGCCACTCGGGCGGACCGGGTGGAGGCGGTTCGCCGGGCTCGCGGTCCGCAAACGGCGGCAGGTTCTCCTCGCGCAGTTCCTGCCACAGGGCCACGTCCAGGCTGCCGCGGCAACGGAAGAGCATGAGGATCATGGCCAGGGCAATGGCCGCCTCGCAAGCCGCCACGGCAATGATGAAGAGGACCAGCATTTGGCCTCCCCAGTCGTTGTAGAAGCGGCCCCAGGCCACCAAGCTCAGCGAGACCCCCTGGAGCATGATCTCGGCGGCCAGGAAGATCGTGATGAGGTTGCGGCGGCTGACGAAGCCGATTGCCCCCAGGGCGAACAGGATCGCCCCGACCACCAGGTAGTTGGCCAGCAAGGCGCGTTCGTCAACCGGCATGGGCTTCGCCTCCGGCGTCTTGGGGACCTGGCGAGGCCGGCGGCGGGCCGGCCAGCCGGGCCTGCGACGGGCCGACGATCACGGCTGCCCCCACCAGCGCCGCCAAGAGCAATACGCCCGCGGCCTCGGCGGCGATCAGATACCGCTCGAACAGGGCCTTTCCGAGGGGGCGGACGTACTGGCTGCCCAGCACGCCCTGCTGCGGGTCTTGATCCGCAACCGCGACCGGCGGCGTCCGTCCTTGCTCGGGATCGAGCACGCCCACGATGGTCATCGACAGGAGCCCGACCAAAACGGCCCCGCTCGCCGCCGCGAGCATCCCTTCCCAGCTCGTCCGGTCGTAGCGTGCCCGGCCGCTCGGCTCGGCGAGCATCAAGAGAAAGAGGAACGTGACCAGGATCGCCCCCGCATAGACGATGATCGTGGCTACGGCCAGGAACTGGGCCCCCTGGATAAAGAACAACCCAGCGGTCCCCACCAGGGTCAGGCCGAACCAAAGGGCGCAGTAGACCGGGTTGCGGAACGTGACCGCGCCGGCGGCGGAGACCACCGTCACGACGGCCAGCACAGTGAACACCGACTGGGAGACCCACTCTCCTAGCCCGGGCAGGTGGGAACCGAGCAACCCTAGGCCGACGGCGCCCGCCAGGGCCCCGATGCCGCGGCGTCGCGGCCCGCCGCCGGGCAACATCAACCATACGCCGATGCCCAGCAACAGCGCCGCCACGGGGATGATCCACCGCAAATCGTTCACTGCGCGTGCTCCGTGGGATTGAGGGTTCAGGGTTCAGGGTTCAGGATCGAGTAGACAATAGAAAGTAGTCAGTAGACGGTAGGCTGGGGAGGCAACGGAAAATGAGAAATGAGAAGTGAGAAATGAGAAGTGCCAAGTGCGGACGGAGCATGAACGCCGATCGGGGCGGATAGTGGCGGTAACGCAGTCTGCAATTTGCCCTTCTCATTTCTCACTTCTCATTTCTCATTCTTGTCGCCGGTCCACGCCGCTCGATTCCCCCACTCCTCATTCATCCTTCACCCCTCCTCCTTCATCCTTCCTCTCCCCTCATCCCGCCTCCATCCGCTCAGTCGCCGTCGGCTCCCGGTCCTTGGTCCGGTCGTAGATGCTCAGCAGCTTCTCCTTGTCGAAGATCATCTCCTCGCGGCTCTTGCCCGACAGGTCGAAGAAGCTCGTCAGCTCGATGGCATCGACCGGGCAGGCTTCTTCGCACATCCCGCAGAAAATACACCGCAACTCGTCGATCGTAAAGCTCTCCGGATACTTCTCCCGATCCGGCCAGGGACTCTCCTTGGCGAGAATGTCGATGCAGTGCGCCGGACAGGCGGTGGCGCAGAGGAAGCAGGCCACGCAC
>CAYGZI010000813.1:0-2287 GCA_964354245.1 uncultured Planctomycetaceae bacterium | reverse complement strand
CAGGGTTCAGGGGGCGCGGAACCAACTGATGGTACCCCTTTCCGAGCCCCTAGTCCCCAGCCCCTCGCCCCTCGCCCCTCGCCCCTCATCCCTCGCCCCAAGCTCCTCTGGAAGTTCGACTGCAACCCCAAGGAGTCGGTCTGGGAGGGCCACGGCTCCGGCCAGCGCAACATCATCGTCTCCACGCCCGTGATCTGCGAGGGCCGCGTCTTCATCGCCACGGGCCAGGACCCCGAATCGGGCGAAGGTCAAGGGGACCTCTGGTGCATTGACCCGACCCGCCGCGGCGACGGGGGCGACATCAGTGCCGAACTCGTGGTGGACGCCAACGGCAAGCCGGTCCCGCACCAGGCCCGCTGCGCCGTGGACAAAGAGGCCGGACAGAAGGTCGTCGCCAATCCCAATTCGGCCGCGGTCTGGCACTATCGCGGGCGCGGCGCAGCGGGCGGCAATCAGAAGGACGTCCCGTTTGAGAACGTGATGCACCGCAGCCTGGGGATGCCGGCGATCCAGGACGCGATCTTGGTGATCGGCGATTTCTCCGGGCTGATCCACTGCCTGGACGCCAAGACCGGCCAGGTGCTGTGGACGCACGACAGCATGTCGGCCATCTGGGGCACGCCGCTGGTGGCCGAGGGGCGAGTCTATATCGGCACCCAGGACGGCGACGTGCTGGTCTTCCAGTTGGCCCGCGAAAAGAAGCTCTTGGCCAAGAACCCGATGGGCCACGGCGTCCACGGCACCCCGGTGGCTGCCGGCAACGTGCTCTACGTCGCCACCGGGACCCACCTGTTCGCCATCGCCGCGCAAGAGCAGCAGTAAGCCCATGCCGGGCAATCACTTGCAGCCATGACTCCTCCGTGGACCGGCCGCCCGGGGGGCCTTGCGGCGGCGTTGGCTGGCCACGTCGCAAGAATCCGCGCTTTGAGGGGCCTTGACATTCTTAGACAATCTGTATAAGATCGACGACAAGGTGCCTAAAACCTACCAGGAGCGTCTGCCGTGGCGAAAAAGAAGCAGCGGTCAATCACCGATGCCGAGTTGGGCGTGCTCAAGGTGCTGTGGGAAGAGGGCCCGCTGCCCGCGCGCGCCATCACGCAGCGACTCTACGCCAGTTGCACGGAATCGGAGGTCGGAACGGTTCATTCCCTGCTGGCGCGACTGGAGCGGAAAGGCCTGGTCCACCGTGACCGAAGCCTGCACGTACACCTGTTTTCGGCGATGGCGTCGCGCGCGGAAGTCGCCGGAGAAGCCCTGCAGACCCTGGCCGTCAGGATGACGGACGGGTCCATGGCTCCCTTCATCATCCATCTGGTGGAGAGCAAGCGGCTGACCCGCGACGAACTCACGGAAATCCGAAGGCTCCTGACCCAGCACCCTGACAGTTGAAGCGGTCGCGACATGAACTCTTTCGTCCATCTCGGCCTGCACAATGCCGTCGCTGCAACCGTGTTGGCGGTTGCCGTAGCGGTCGTCACGCGCGTCTGGCGTCATCCGCAGCTTGCCTGCTTTCTTTGGCTGCTAGTGCTCCTGAAGCTCGTGGTCCCGCCCCTGGGGCTCATCGAGCTGCGGATTCCCGACCCGGCTTGGCGGGCGTCATCCGTCGGCGACGGGAGCAGCGACGGGCCTTTCCGCGACGCGGCGTCCCTCCGCGACTCCGTGGAACGAGGAGCGAGCGCGGACGCGGCCCGCAACGCGTTCTCCTCCAAAGGACCGTCTGGAATCGAGGAGTCCGCCGATCCGGCCTCGCCCCAGCGGCACGTTGGCGCCGGCTGGTTCGATCTTCCCCCTGTGTATGCCCTTGCCGGCGCGGTGTGGCTCTTGGGATCTGCGATTTGTGCGGTTGTCGTTGTGCGGCGCGTGCGTCGCATGCGGCTGTTCCTGCACGGTGCCCTGCCCGCGCCGGAATCGCTCCGAGCCATGGCGGCGGATCTGGCAAGTCAGTTGGGCCTCCGCCGATGTCCGGACGTGCGCATCGCGGAGGCCCCGATCGCTCCCATGCTGTGGTGCATGATCGGGCGCCCGTTGGTGGCCCTGCCGCGTGCGCTGGTTGAGGGTCTTCCCGAGCAACAGGTGAGAGCGATCCTGGCGCACGAGCTGGCGCACGTGCGGCGCCGGGACCATTGGGCACGGTGGCTGGAGATGTGCGTGGCCGCGGTCTACTGGTGGCACCCCGTGGTGTGGTGGGCTCGCCGCCGCGTTCAGGAGTCCCAGGAAACGTGTTGCGACTCGCTGGTGCTGCGGACGTTCCCGGGGCTCCGGGTCGGATATGCGAAGGCCGTCTTCG
>CAYGZI010000812.1:0-2291 GCA_964354245.1 uncultured Planctomycetaceae bacterium | reverse complement strand
CTCGACGCGCTTGGCCGTATCCGCCTCGAGCCGCTGCACTTGGTTGAGCAGGATCGCCGGCTGGTATTCCGTCATGCGGCGATTGGTGCCGACGATGGGATAGCCGGTCTTGCCTTTGACGCTGCCGTAGGGCCGGCCGCAGTTATGGAAGGACATGACCCGGTCCATGAGCGCCTCATCGTTGCCGACGACGGCTCCGCCTTCGCCGCAGGGCAGGTGCTTGGATTCCTGGAAGCTGAAGCAGCCCAGGTCGCCCAGCGTCCCGCACTTCTTGCCCTTCCATTCGGCCAGCCACGCCTGGCAGGCGTCCTCGATGACCTTGAGGTTGCGCTTTTTGGCGATGGCGTTGATCTTGTCCATGTTGGCGGGCAGGCCCAGGATATGGACCGGCAGGATCGCCCGGGTGTTCTCGGTGATCCGCTCCTCGATCTTGTCGGGGTTGATCAGGAAGGTCTCGGGGTCCGTGTCCGCGAAGACCGGCAGGGCGACGGAATTGAGCACCACGTTGTACGTGGCGATGAACGTATAGGGCGAGACAATCACCTCGTCGCCGACCCCCACGTCGAGCACGTGCAAGGCCGTCAGCAGGGAGTTCGTGCCGTTCATCGTGCAGACGCATCGCTTGGCGCCCAACAGTGCCGCATACTTCTCCTCGAACTGCGAGACCGTGGTGCCGCTGCCTCGGTACCACTTCCCGCTCCGCAGGATGCCCAGGATGGACTCCTCCGCCGATTTGTCCCAGACCGGCCAGCGGGGAAACGGCTTGGCCCGGACGGGCTGACCGCCCAAGAGGGCGCATTTGCCCGCTTTCTTGCCGACATTCCCGTAGCTGGGGGCTGCCCCGGAGACTGCGGCCGCCAGAGTGCCGGCGGACGCCGTGGCGAGGAACTGTCGTCTGGTGAAGTGGTTCGTGCTCATTGTCAACCTCCCTTCCTTTCCGAAGAGGCCCGTGGTTTCGTCTTGACCCGATACTGTCGGCGCCATTATACCGGCCCCCCAGACAATTCTCCAGCTTTCAAGCGGATTTCAGGTAGGGAGTATGCGACTACGTTTTGTGGCGGTCTCACCTGCATTTGTCATGCTGAGCGAAACGAAGCATCTGGGCCAGGAATGCAGCCGATGCTTGTTCGTAGCCTCAGCCCAGATCCTCCGCTGACGCTCAGGATGACGGAAGGGGTGCCCGGCCCCCACGAAGACCAGTCACACACGGTAGAGAGTGTGCGACTGTCTTCTGCGGCATGGATGGATAAGGACAATACGCGGCTTCACACGCAGCCTCCAAAGGGCGGGCGCATGCGGTGGGCGTTTCACCAACTGAAGGAGGCGCTGATGCCGCCCCAGAAGTTGTCGCTTTTGGCCGTGGCTGCGCGGATATCGTCGTCGATCATCACGGAACAGGCGATGCCGGGCTTGATGGTCCATTTGCCCAGGCAGATCGGCAGGCCGGCGGAGAGCGTCAGATCGTTGAGCGCGGAATCGTCCACGCCGAAATAGCCCTCGTTGTAGCCGGAAGTGCCGTAACCGAGACTGGCTCCAAGCTGCACATGGCAGTAGCAATCATCCCGCCACTGCCTGATCTTCTCGAAGGTGTGTCCGACGGAGAGCTGGACGTAGGTGCCGTCGATCTCGTCGAAATCGTAGTACACGCGTAGGGCGGGCGACAGCGGGACATCGACGGTCAGACCGCCGTAGACCTCGCTGGTCGCGTCGAACGCCGTGTTCGGGAAATCATAGTAGATCACGCCAACCGAGTACCCGAGGAGGTCCAGGCCGGGGAGCTTGTTCGAGTAATCGAGGGTATAGTCGACCTCGCTGAACTGGCCGCCGTCGATCACGTCGCCCGTGAGGTCCATGTTGCCCCAGATTGAGCCGGTGAACCCCTTGTAGCCGACGCTGGCGCCGGGCTGGAGGACCCAGTCATCGACGATGTTCTGGCCGCGCCAGACATACTTGCTGAAGAGATCCGCCGAAAGCCCGACCGTCACCTTGTCCTCGGCGCACGCCGCGGTCACAGCCCCCAACACCATCGCCGCCACAGACCACAGAAGCCTCTTATTCATCGTGTCTTTCTCCTAATTCACCGACCATATGCGTGGCCATCTTACGTAACCGGCGTCACGCATGGCCGGAGAGGGTAGTGCAAACCTCGTGCCACGGACAGCCGGAAAGCCAGAGATTCAGCAACTGGCCCTTCGCCATAGCCTTATGCGATATTCATCGACAGAATTCCAGTGACAGGTGCGTATACAGATGTGTAATCGAGGCCAACGATGCACACAATTTTGTAGTCC
>CAYGZI010000811.1:0-2292 GCA_964354245.1 uncultured Planctomycetaceae bacterium | reverse complement strand
CCCTCGACTTCCGCCACATCCTGTGTTTATACTGGAAGTCGGAAAGGATCGACCTCCATGAGCGAAGACCGCCGCAGTCGCCCCGGTTTCTACAGCCAGATCGACGTCACCCACGGCCCCGCGGTGCCGCCTCCCCCCGTCGGTGCGGGCGGGATCGCAGAAGTCGCGGTGCTCCTCCGCGAACTCCTTGCCGCCCAAGACCGCCAGAATGAGCTTCTCGAAGAGCTGCTCAACCAGTTCAACGCATCGCAGCGCCAGCGGGCCAACGAGCTCGGACAGTGGAAGCAGGCCAATCCGCATCTCGCCCGCAATTGCCGGGCCGCTGCCGAGGCCCTCGGAAAGGTCCAGACCGAGTACCTGGTCAGCCTGACGCAGGAGATCACCGAGAACTACGAGTCGCTCCGCGACGGCGAGTTCATGCTCAACGAGTTCGTCGACCGGTTCGGGCCGCGGTTGGCCCATCTCAACGGGCTGCTGCAAGTCCTCTCGCAACTCAGTTCGTCTCAAAACGCGGCCGGCGCTCCCAATACCCCGTGACGGAACTTCAGGGTTGGCACGGCAGACAGGAATGTCTGCCCTCCGCAGGCAAGGAGCGTCTGCCGTCCGCAGACCGGAAGGTCTGTCCTCCACGGTCTCGATTGCACGGAGGGATCGCTTGCGGGATCGGCTTGACCGTCTTCTGGACGGTCTTCTTGCTCGTTGCCGCCGGATGCCGACGCGCGGAGGAGAAGCTTCCTAGCGGGCCAGACGCCTTCCCGCGGGCCCCGAGTGACCCGGTCGGCTGGCCGCAGTGGCGTGGTCCCGGCGCCGGCGGCGTCGCCTCCGGCGCAGGCCCGGCAATCCGATTCCACACCAACGGCGGCTACCGCTGGAAGATCGAGGTGCCGGGCGAAGGAAACTCGTCGCCGATCGCCTGGGGCGACTCCATTCTCCTGACAACGGCCCTTCCCGAAACCGATCCACCCACGCTGGCCATCCTCTGCTATGACCGCCGCGACGGGCGCCTTGTCTGGCAAAGGGAACTGGGCCAGGCCCAGGGCCGCACCCACGCCAAGAACGGCTACGCCTCCGCCACCTTGGCGACCGACGGCCAGCAGATCGTGGCCTTCTTCGGCTCCAACGGCCTGTTCTGCTACGACTTCTCGGGCAAGCGGCTCTGGCACGCCGACCTGGGCGACCTCGATCACCAGTGGGGAACCGCCGCGAGCCCCGTGATCTACGGCGATCTGATCATCCAGTTGTGCGACGCCCAGAAGGCATCGTCCATCGCCGCCTTCGACAAGCAAACGGGACAGCGCGTGTGGCGCACGGAGCGGCCCAGCGTCGGCTGCTGGAGCACGCCCGTACACGTCGAAGTGACAGAAGCCGGGACGAAGCACACGGAGCTGGTCGTCAATGGGACCGACGGCAAGAACGCCGACGAGCGGCTCGTGCTGGCCTACGACCCCAAAGACGGCCGCGAGCTGTGGCGAGTGCGCGGCACCACTCAGTTCGTCACGCCGACGATCATGGTTTGGAACGGGCTGGTCTTTAGCACCAGCGGGCGCAACGGCCCGATCATCGCCATCCGGCCCGGGGGCTCAGGCGACGTGACCGACACGCACGTCGCCTGGAAGCTGAAGCGCGGCGGGCCATACATTCCTACGGGGCTGGTGTATGGCGACCGGCTGTACGTGATCACCGACTTCGGGCAGGTCACTTGTTACCGTCCCGAGGACGGCGAGGTGATTTGGACCAAGCGGCTGGACGGGGATTTCAGCGCGAGCCTGGTGGCTGGCGGCGGCCGGATCTACGCCACCTCGGAGCAAGGGGTCGTCTACGTTTTTGCCGCTGCCGACGAGTTCGAGCTCTTGGCGGAAAACGACCTCAAAGAGCGGACCCTCGCCACTCCGGCCATCCATGCTGGGGAGCTTTTCATCCGCACCGCGGGCCACTTATACTGTATTCCCGGCACGCGGTGACAGCGATGAATTGCACCAGCCCTACGAGTAGCCTGCGCTTGTACTATACTCGGCCAGTCGTGATACTTGTCCTTGCGGCGGCACTGTCGGGCTGTGGCCGAGTAGACTCGGCTCCCGCAGTCGCCCGGGAGACCGGCGGCGCGGCGCCTGCCGCCACGCCCGCCGCGAAGACCTCCGATTGGCCGCTCTTCCGCGGCGACGGCTCGGCCACCGGCGTGGTGCAGGCGAGCCCGCCCGACAGGCCGCGACCCACTGGCGTCGCGCAGGCGGCTCTGCCCGACAAACTGGAACTCCTCTGGACCTTCTCGGTCAAAAAGGGCGGTTTCCAGTC
>CAYGZI010000810.1:0-2293 GCA_964354245.1 uncultured Planctomycetaceae bacterium | reverse complement strand
CCTCGGCCGGCCCGGTCCCCGCGGCGCTCGCTCGCGCAGAGACCACCAGCACGCCTTGGATGCCCTCGATCTGGATCGCGGCCTCCACTTCCTGGCCTTCCCGCACCGAGACGATCATCCGCGGCAAGCGTCCCATCAAGGCGACCTGGGCCTGTTGGCCGCGGTGGAGGAGCAGCAGTCCGAACGCCGAGGGGCTCGACGCCGCGGCCGGCTGGCCGCCGATCTTGATTTCCGCCGGAGCGAACTGCGGCGTTTGCGCTCTCACAAGTCCGGCGGACACGAGTGGCAGCGTGACCGCAATCGCAACCCAGAACCATTGTCCGCTCCGAGTCATGGCAGGTGGCTCCATGGTTTTGGAGTGCGGCGATTCATCGCCGCTTTGTCGCTCAGAAAAGCGGCGATGAATCGCCGCACTCCAAATTGGCCTCACGTCTTCGCCCGGTCGAACTGCGGCACGGCCAGTTGTTGGCCGTCCTTGTGGGCCGACTGGTGGGCCACGATCCCCGGGACGGTCATGGCCAGCGATTCGTAGAGGTCGATCGCCGGCTCGCGGTCCTCCAGCAGGGCGTTGACGAACTCCGCCGAGATGAAGACCGCCGAGCCGCCGTGGCCGGAGGGGTGCCGCATCGAATCGGGCAGCATGTCGCTCTTCCAGTACGCGGGAATCTTCGCGGGATGAGCGCCCTGGCGCGTGTGCTCGATCGAGCCGTGGACGCCCCCTTTGTCCATGTAGAGCGTGGCCCGCTCGCCGAACCATTGGGCCCGCTCGCCGCCGGCCACGCAGAGCCAGAAGACGTTGCAGCGGCATATATGCCCCTGGTCGGTGAGCATCATCGCGGCCTCGGACCAGAACGGGTTCTTGTAGACGTTGTCGGCCACGATGGGGTTTTCGCGGATCTCGGGCCGATTGCCGCGCCAGCCGAGGCACGAGACCTTCGTGACCCGCTCCTTTGTTACGCCGACAAGATAGCCCAGCGAGTGCGTGGGATAGAGCATGGGCGGCAGGCCCCATCGCCAGGACCGCTTTCCGCCGGGGTCGTAGCAGAGCTGGCCCTTGTCGGTCAGCACGGTCGCCAGGTTGAACAGTTGGTGGTAGTACTCGTTCTCCGAGTAGAAAAGCTCGCCGAAGCCCCCCGCGCGGAACATGTTGCGGGCGTAGATGCACTCCTGGTTGTAGTAGCTCGATTCGGCCATCATGTACCGCAGCCCGGTCTTCTCTTTGACCTCCTTGAGCATGGCGGCCTCTTCGACGGTCGTGCAGGCGGGAACCGCGGAGACGGCGTGCCAGCCGCGCTCCATGCACCACTCGACGTGCTTGGCGTGGTCCGGGGCGCCGGAGAAGACCGCCACGGCGTCGATGTCCTTGGCCTCCTTGAGCATGATCTCCAGGGAGTCGTAGACGCGGTCGCACTTGTAGCGGTTCTTCAGGCCGGCGCGGCGGCCCGGGTAGAGGTCGGTCACGCCGGTGACCACGCAGTTGGGATGCTCGTGCCACCAGAATCCGGCCCCGAATCCGCCGCCAACCACGCCCATGCGGATCTTCTTCCGGTTTTCCGCCGTGTACGCGCGGCCGACGTGCGTCAGCATCGCTCCGCTGGCCACCAGGCCGGCGGCCGCAGGACCGGCCAGGGCCAAAAGCGAGCGGCGGGACAATTGCCGCTGGTTCAACGCTGGATCGTTCGTCTGATCGGATCTCATGAGCGGTCATCTCCCATCGAGTTTCCAAAGGATGCCGCGAAGAGGCAAGCTGCCGCGGCGCGAAGAAAGAAACCGCGAAGAGGCAAGCCGATGCGGGGTCAATTGTATCCCCTGTCTACTGTCTACCGTCTACCGTCTACTGTCAACTGTCTACTGTCTACTGTCTACTTCCCCAGCAAGTGCTCGATCACCGCCAGCTCCAGGGCCTCGTAGTCGCGGTTTGCAATGCACTGCCGCTCCACGTCCTTGGGGAACGTGCGGACCTTCTCCAGCAGCCTGAGGAAAATCGCGCGGCTATTTGAGAGATGCCGCGTGGCCGCCTCGGGTTTTTGCGTGCGCATGGCCTTCACGTCCAGGCCAACAAAGCGGCCCGTCGCCGGATAGCCCCCCAGCTCCAGCACGCGGACCTGGTTGTACGCCCCGCGGAGATTGGCCGAGCCAAAGGTCTTGTCCTGATCGAATTTCAGCCCATTCTGGTCGTTGAGGTGAACGCTCCAGAGCTTGCCCATCGAGAGGGCGAAGGCCATCTCGTCCGACGGGTCCAGACTGGCCTGCAGGGCGTGGGCCGTTTCGATCAGCCCGCGCACCCGCTTGG
>CAYGZI010000809.1:0-2294 GCA_964354245.1 uncultured Planctomycetaceae bacterium | reverse complement strand
TACATGGATCCTCCTTTCCCAAGTTCAACGTAGCGCAAGGACGCAGCTAGTTTTGGCAACCTGGGTGGCGCCCGGTTTGCGGTGAATGAGAACCCACGGAAACTACCTGCGTCCCGGTTTCGAGCTCGCCGCGTGGGCCTGACCGGGGAACTTCCACGGCCAGTTCGCCCTTCAGTGAGAAGCCGTTGGCGTGGCTTCGCCCGCACCCTTGACCAGGGACAATGCCACGGGGCCGAAATCCGTCGGTTGGGTGGCTGGGGCAAGCGAAGCGTGCCCCAGCGGCCTATCGACTGGGGCTTCGCTACGCTCAGCCGCCAGCCACCCGACAGTTGAAGTGAGTCGGACTACCAGCCCTTGCCGGTCTTCGCGATCTCTTCCTCTATGGCCGATCCCGTGCGATACTATCTGGGCGACGGCCGGCAGGCGGAGTGAACCAGCCCCCAAGCTCCGGACCGCGGCCCCGCGTCACGACCATTCGCAGTGCGAGGTCCCTATGGCGACTGAAGAGAAAGCCAGGAAAGGCCGCTTGTACCTGGGGATCGACGTGGGCGGCACCAAGATCCAGGCGTCGCTGGTCGCAGAAAGCGGCGCCGTGCTGGACCGTCAGCGCAGCCCCACGCCCCGCGACGGCCCCGAACAGGTCGTCGCCGCCATCGAGCGGCTCATCGAATCAACCCTCAAGCAAGGCGCCGTCCAGTCCGGCGACTTGACCGCCATAGGCATCGCCATCCCCGGCGTGGTCGATCCGGACCGGGGACGCGTCGTCGTCACGCCCAACATGAGCCTGACCGGCGTGGCCATCGGCTCCCACCTGGAATCGCGGTTCCGCGTGCCGGTGGCCCTCGGAAACGACTGCAACCTCGGCGCGCTGGGCGAGGCCTGGCTCGGCTCCGCCCGCAACGCCGACAGTGCAGTGGCCATCCTCGTGGGCACGGGCATAGGGGGCGGGTTCGTGCGCAAGGGCAAGCTGTGGCGGGGGTCGAGGGAATCGGCCTGCGAGGTCGGCCACATCATCGTCCAGATCGACGGCCCCCAGTGCGGCTGCGGAAACCGCGGCTGCCTGGAGGCGCTGGCCAGCCGCACGGCCATCGAGAGCCAGCTTCGCGCCGCGGTCCAGGCCGGCGAGAAGACCGTGCTTAGCGAGCTGCTCAAGGGCGACCTGAGCGTCATCCGCTCCCGCGTCCTGCGCCAGGCCCTCGATGCCGAAGACCCGCTTGTCACCAGGATCGTGCGCCGCGCCGCCGAGGTCCTCGGCTACGCCTGCCTCACCGTGCGGCACTTGATCGACCCGGAGGTGATCGTGCTCGGCGGCGGGGTCATCGAGGCGTCGAGCGACTTCATCGTGCCGATCGTGGAGAACATCGTCGGCTCGGACCAACTCCCGGGGGCCCGCGACGGCGGCCGTGTGCTCCTATCCGCCCTCGGCGATGACGCCGTGGTGCTCGGCGCCGTGGCCGTGGCCCGGACGCTCGTCGGGCGCAGCCCGTTCAAGAAGCGCTACGCGGTCAGCCCGAGTTACGCTACCATGTCCGGCTACCGCTTCGGCGAGGTCACGATCGGCCGGAGGAGCTACTCCCACGACGTCTACATCCTCGTGGACGGCACGGTCAAGAGGCGCAAGAAGAGCATCGCGCGCGAGGAGTACCACACGGCCCACGCCCTCGGGCCGAAGGAGCTGGAGCGCGTCTGCCGGGGCGGCCCCGAGGTCCTGTTCGTCGGTACCGGCGAGACGGGGGCGGTGAAGCTCAACGAGGAGGCCCTGCGCTATCTCAGCCAGCGGTCCATCGACTGCAAGGCCCTGCCCACGCCCGAGGCGATCGAGGCCTACAACAAGTCCGGCAAGCGCAAAGCTGCGCTGATCCACGTCACGTGCTGAAAAACACGAAAAACCCGGTCAGGTACAGCTCTGGAAGGCGGGGCAAGACGCACGCTTCCCAAGTTTGCCAATGATGTACCAGTCCCGTTTTTCCCTGGTCGAAATGAGGTAGGCTTTTCATGGTGACGGGTGGCGGGTCTTGCTCTCGACTCTCGATTCTCGACCCTGGACTCTCGACTTCCCCCCACCGGCCGCGGGCCGGACCTGCTTACTGAACGCTGGGCAGCGAGCCCCAGAATTCGGTCCAGGCCCGGCCGGCGGCCGGTCGTGCGTTTCCTCTCCCGTCCAGTGGATCCCCACAGGTGGCGGTCTAACCCGCCGTTTTGGGAAGCGACTGGACTAGATATCCAGTCGCTTTTCCCGAGCGAGGGCGACGGGACTCGAACCCGCAACCACTGGATCGACAGTCCAGTACTCT
>CAYGZI010000808.1:0-2300 GCA_964354245.1 uncultured Planctomycetaceae bacterium | reverse complement strand
AGGAGGTCCTGGCCCGGGCGAACGCGGCCAGTTTGTAGTCAAAACAAACGCACCTTAGCAACTCCTAGTGACATTGTTAGAACAGGGGGTGACAACGTGACGGCGTGAGGGAGTGAAAGTGGGGGAGGCACCAGTGAAAAGTGTAAAGTGGAGAGTAAAGTGCAAAGTGAAAAGTGATCACCGGACGGAGCCTCATTTTGCACTTTGCACTTCTCACTTTGCACTCTGAAATCCTCATTTGTCACCCCCTCAGCCCGTCACCCCGTCATCCCCTCACCCCTCCTCTCCGCCCCATCTTGCCCGACCTACCCAAACGGGGGAAAGCCTTGACATGGCCGCGCTTTGCTGCAAAACTCGGGAGGCATGTTCCCCGTATCCTACCGCGACCCGAAAGAGTGGGATCGCCGGGTCGCGATCGCTCCCGCCAATGTTCCGTTCCCGTCCTTGGGGCAAGCCAAGAAACCGTCATCCCGAGAGCTTGTGAAATAATGGGGACTGGCTCCGAGCCAGTGCAAAGAATCCTCGGCAAAGCGGCATCCGGCGAGGTGCCTGTCCCCATTTTTTCACAAGCTTGACCTGAAGCCTGCTTTCTGACCCGAGTGAAGGAGAAACCGATGAAGTTGACGAAGAACTGGAATTGGTCGATCGGCATGGCACTGGCGGCGGCGATGCTGTCGGTGGACGGAGCCCTGGCTGCCGGACCGCCGGCCGCACCCAAGGTCTCGACGTTCGCGCCGGTCAAGGACGTGGTCGCCCAGATCGAGTTCTACCTCAAGCGGATCGACGAGGCGGTGGCCACCGAGGCGGAGTACAAGGACTCGGAGACCCGGGTGGCAAAGGACGCCAACACGCTGGTCCTCTTGGCCCTGGCCGCCGGTCTGCACGACGAAGACAACGCCTACAAGGCTGCTGCCCCGGGTCTGCTGAAGGCGGCTCAGGAGCTGGCCAAAGCGGCCGCGTTCACGGAGCCTCCCCCCGGAACCCAAACGCCGCCCGCGGAGGTGGCCAAGCGATATGCCGCGGTCCAGGCGGCGGCCGCCGGAGTCAAGAAGGCCACGGAATCCAAAGACGGCAACGCGGCAGCCCTGAAGTGGACCAAGTCCGCCGATCTGGCCGAGCTGATGAAGCAGGTCCCGCTGGTCCACAACCGCCTGAAGCGTAATCTGCGGGCCGATCGCTTCAAGAAGAGGGTCGAGGCGAACGCGGGCGATACCACGACCCTGGCCGTCATTGCCCAAGGCTCGATCGCCGATACGTCCGCGGTCAAGAAGCCGGGGGAGGAGGAGAAGTGGTTCAAGCTTTGCGTTGAGATGCGCGATAGCGCTGCCGCGCTGAACAAGGCAATCCGCGAAGGCAAGCAGGCCGACGCCGACAAGGTCGCCGGCACCCTGAATCAGAACTGCGACGATTGCCACACGGTCTTCAATCCCGCCGCCAAGGAGAAAATGGCAAAGGAGGCCGCCAAAGAGAAGGACTAGTGGCCTACGTGGAGTGCAAAGTGACAAGTGCAAAGTGCGGATCGGCGGACGAAGCGCCGTTTTCACTTTGCACTTCGCACTTTGCACCTCTCACCTTCCACTCGCCTCCGTTGGGCGAGGCTGCCCGGCGTTTGGGACGACGGGCTCGAAACGCGCGGGCAGCGTCGGCAAAGTCCTACCGACTGGTCATACCGGTTAATCGGGGGGCCCGAGCTTGCGCTCGACTTCTCCAGCCGGGATTCCGAAGAAATAGAAACCGGGGCGGCGGCCGCTCTTCGTCTGGACGGACTACTTTGCCTAGAGGCCGCAACCCGTAACGATGCTCACGGATGCAGCATGGCCCTCGATCTCGAACCCTGGTTTCCCCGCGACGTGAGTGTGCTGTTGGGACGCTCTCTCGAGCCGTCACCCATGATTGAGCGACCTCCACATCTGAGGTTCACGCACCCCCTTCCTTACGGGGCCCTCCTCCACGACGACGGCGTCCAGTTCATCGTCTTCAGCCGCTCGGCCACCGCGATGCGGGCCCTCCTCTACGATCGGGTCACCGACCGCGAGCCGATCGAGATCATCGACTTCGACCGCGACCTGAACCGCTGGGGCGACATCTGGAGCGTCTTCGTCCCCGGCCTGACCGCCGGGGCCCTCTACCACTTCCAGGCCGACGGGCCCTTCGAGCCCGATCTGGGCCACCGCTTCGACCCCAAGGCGCGCCTGATCGACCCTTACGCCAAGGCCCTGGCCGGCCGCTTCCTGCCCGGCGACGATGGCATCGTCCGCCCGCCCAAGTGCGTCGTGGTGGAGGACGAATTCGACTGGCAG
>CAYGZI010000807.1:0-2314 GCA_964354245.1 uncultured Planctomycetaceae bacterium | reverse complement strand
AACGACACCGACCGCAAGCGGGCCCGGCAGATCGCCAAGTACCCCTGGTTCGCGCACAAAAAGGAGTGGCAGAAGGAGATCGCCAAGCTGCTGGACAACGGCTTCAAGCTGGAGGTCGAGGCCCTGATCTCCAAGGACATCAGCTACGTGACGGAGGAGTATACGCCGTCGCGCCTGCGGGACGAGGATTGGCTGGATTAGGGAGGGGCGAGGGATGAGGGGCGAGGGATGAGGGGCGAGGGATGAGGGATTGGGGATTGGGGACTGCGATTCTCCGCGTAGCGGGCGGGCTTGCCCGCCGGTTCGCTTGCGGACGCCGGGCCAAGCCGGAATCCCGGAAGCCATAAGGTCCGTTGCCATGTGCAAGGAAGCACTCCCTTTGGTCTTGCTGCTGGCCGCTCTGGGCGGCTGCGCCCGTACCCAGACCTTCCGCGTGGTCGATGCCCAGTCGGGCAAGCCTCTGGAGGGCGTGTGGGTCAGTCAAGGCGGCGTTGCAGGCTCGGGCTACACGCTCAAGACCGACAGTTCAGGAATGGTTCAGTTCCGCAAATCGGGCTCGCTCTTCTCGTTTGGCAGGCCAGGCTACGACGAAACCCGTGTCGAAATGAAGGGCTCCGTGGCGAGGCTGCAACGCGCGGCCGACCTGCAAGGCACGGAGGTCAAGAGGCACGGAGACCTGGTCCAAGTCCTGCTCTGGCCGCGCGGCGCGAACGCTGGCCCCATGGCCGCCGCAGAGGCGCTGCCCCGACGTTGAATCCGCCGGATCGGCCAGCGGAGCCCCAAATTGTCCTGCCCTGTGCGGCGGGCTATACTGGACGCGGTTCGGGGCTTTCCTCGATGGTTCAGGCAGGGCGTCAGTTATGCCCGAGACTCGCCAGCTCATCTCGCGCGACCAGGCCAAGGGGCCGTTCTTCGTAGGCGTGGACCTGGGTGGCACCACCGTCAAACTCGGCGTGGTGGATGACCTGGGACGCCTGCTTTGCTGGCACAGCATCCCCACCGAAGTCGAGCGCGGCCCGGAGGACGCCGCCGCGCGCATGGACCAAGCCGTGCGAAAGGCGATCGGCGACGCGGGAATCTCGCCCTCGGCGGTCGCCGCCGTGGGCCTCGGCTCCCCGGGCATCCTGGACTATCGCGCCGGCGTCATGGTCAATCCCACGAACTTCCCGGGCTGGGGCGGATTCCCCATCCGAGGTCGAGTGAGCCACCACTGCGGCCTGCCCGTGGCGTTGGCCAACGACGCCTCCGCGGCGGCCTACGGCGAGTTCTGGATCGGCTCCGGGCGCTCGTTCCGCAGCTTGATCCTGCTGACGCTGGGCACCGGCGTCGGCTGCGGCATCATTATCGGCGACTTGATCATCGAGGGCGAGAACGGCCACGGCACTGAGTGCGGCCACCTCCTCATCGAGCCCGCGGAGGACGCCCGAGTCTGCTCATGCGGCCAGACCGGGCACCTGGAGTCTTACGCCAGCGCTATGGGCGTGATCGGGCGGGCGCGGGATGCGATGGGCGCGGGCCGCGCCACCTCGATTGCCAAACGGATCGCCGCGGGGGCGGAGTTGACGCCGCTCTTGGTGGCCGAGGAGGCAGAAGCCGGCGACCCGCTCGCAACGGAGATCGTCATGGAGACCGCCCGATACCTGGGCCTCGGCATCGTGACGCTCCTCCACACGATCGATCCCACCGGCGTGTTGATCGGCGGGGCCATGACGTTCGGCGGAAGCCAAAGGGAGTTGGGGCGCCGCTTCTTGGCCCGCGTGCGCGAGGAAGTGCGCTGCCGGGCCTTCCCCATCCTCGCCCAGCGCACGGTCATCGACTATGCCACGCTTGGGGCCGACGCCGGCGTGATCGGCGCCGCGGGGATCGCCCGGGTCGAGCACTTCCGCACGCTGCGGAAAGCCGGCGCCGATTCCCGGTCTGCCGTGCAGGAGACATCGTCCACGCGGTCCATCTGAAACGTCATACCGGGATTCTCACCGCAGAGTCGCAGAGACGCTGAGAAGGGCGGATAGGGGGAGCGGCGAAGAACGAGGGCTGCCGGTCAGGACCATCCCTTCCTTCGTTTAGTTCTCTGCGCCTCCGCGTCTCTGCGGTTTGATGAGGTCAAAGCACTTCGGCGCTGACCAGTGCCACGAGCAGGATGGCCGCGGTCTCGATCCGCAGGGTGCGGCGGCCCAGATCGATCTGCTGCCAGCCGGCCGCCGTGGCCAAGGCGACCTCGTCGGCCGTGAATCCCCCCTCCGGACCGACGGCCAGATAGACCGGTTCCCTTTCGCTTGCCTGGTGCGCTACTTGAAGCAGCTTGGGCCGCGGT
>CAYGZI010000806.1:0-2317 GCA_964354245.1 uncultured Planctomycetaceae bacterium | reverse complement strand
AAGCAGAATCGGGAAGGCTTAAGGGAGGTGGACCATGAGACGGTTGACGGTGGCGATGGTCGCTCTGACGGTGGTGCTGGGCGTTAAGGGATTCGCCCGCGCAGAGATCGTATTGCTGACTCCAGACTCGGCGGATGCGACGTCGCTTTGGCAACGCTCGGGCGAAGGTCCGGGGAACCTGTTCGATCGCGACTTTGGCGGAGGAGCGGATAGAACGTGGGTGTCGATATACCCAAACGGACAAGAGAACTACTGCTGGATGGAATATGACTGGAATCGCCTCGTTACCTTGGCGTCTTCGGCTTTCTACCTGGACTGGCCGGGCGATCCCGTCAATCTTGATCCTGTGCTCGAATACAGGATCAAGTATTGGCCTGACGCTGGATGGGCGGATTTGGCGCACGTCTACAACTCGGATATGAACAAATGGCTCTATACCGACGCCTTGGCCGGCATCACGACGGAGAAGCTCCGTATCGACTTCCTGAACGCCACGGACCTGGGCTCATTCACCGAGAATGGACAATGGATGGGTTACGACGTGGTCGCGATAAGAGAATGGGAGGTCCGAGGCTCCGCTGTCCCCGAGCCCTGCACGCTCATCGTCTGGTCGCTTCTCGGGGCCTCCGGCGTAACGCTCGGCTGGTGGCGACGGCGGAAGCGCGCAGGGTGAATGCGCCGGCCGGGGAAATGCCGCGTTCCGGGCGCGATCACGGTTGAGGATCGGCGCGGCTGATGAGCCTCAGGCCCTGGATGTCCTGGTAGTGCCGGGCGTTGTGCGTCACAAGCGGGATATCATGGCGCAGCGCGGTCGCTGCGACCCAGCAGTCCTCGGACTGGATCGGGCGGCCGACACGCTCTCGGGCGGCTTTCACCTGGGCCCAGAGGAGGGTGACCGCGTCGTCGGCAGGTAGCACGGCTGTCCGCGCGATCGCGTCTTCGAGTTCTTGACGGCGCCGGTCCCCCCAGCCCGCCGCGATGGCCCCGAAGCGCAATTCCGCCACGCTGGCGAAGCAGAGACAGCGGATCTTGCCGCGCACATCGTCATCGTAACGAAGGCTGCGGGCGTCGCGCCGTAGAAACATCGAGAAGACGTCGGTGTCCAACAGAACCAGCGACATCAGACGCGGCTCCGCCGGATCAGGGCGAGGAAGTCGTCGACCGGCTCGTCCTCGGGCCAGTCGGCGACCAGATCAGCCGGGTCGACACAGGGCTTGATGCCCTGGTCGCGAGCTAACTCCTCAGCGCTTTCGTTGCGCCAGAAGTCGGCGTCGATGCGCTGGACTTCGACCTGCACGGGCGTGCCGTCGGGGAGGTTGACCCGCTGATCCAGCACTGCCACGCCATTCTTGATGTGTCCGCGATAGGTCATGGGGATCCTCCTCCGTTGCCCCATTACTATTCTAGCAGACAGTCCTCCTTGGAGGAAACAGTGCCCGGGACGCATCGGTATCGACAGTCCGGATTGTGGCCGGCAGAGCCGGCCCTACGCCCTCGGCTCGGAATCGTAGACGTGCGGCACAAGTGCCGCGGCTAAAGCCCTGAACCCTGAACCCTGAACCCTTCCGGACACAACGCAATCACCGTCGCTTCCGCCACCCGTCGGGCGACCGTCTCGCGGCCGAGATTGAACCAGGCGCGGCAGCGGTCGAGGATCACGCTGTCGGCCGTGGCGACGATCTGGTCGGTCTGCCAGAGCACCGGGTCGGGATTGGGCACCAGCTCGACCGACCAATTCCAGCCCCGCTCCGAAGCCAATCCGGCCATGATCGTCTTCAGGCGCCCGCTGTTGGAGACCGGGCGGTCCAGGTACCAGGCGCACGCGGAGATTCCCAGGGAAACCGCCATCTCGCCGAGGAGCTCAAGGGCCGGGCGGGTTTCCATGACCTTGCGGTAGCTCCCGTGCATGGAGGCCATGTCGCGGTACGAGCCATCGCGGCAGGCCAGCAGGACGCCGCCGGCCATCGCGGCCTCGACGGTGGTGAGCACATTGTAGCCGTCGATCCACAGCGGCCGGCCGCGAAGCTGCTCTTGGCCGACCTGATGGGCACGGCGGCGGGCAAGGTCTTGGTCGGAACAAGCCGAACGGGCCACTGCGGTCCGCTGCCGGGCTGAGAGCTGGTAGCGGTCGCCCGTGAGCTTCAAGGCGCCGACGCCCGAGTAGCGCCGGGTCAGGAGCCAACTGAGGTCGGCGGTGGCCTCGACCAAGAGCGGCAGCACGGAGGGCGCAAAAAGCGAAGCGTCCTCCGGATGAGGGCCGCGGTGAGAGCGTTTGTCGGGCAATGTCCCCTCACCCCCGGCCCCTCTCCCGCGGGCG
>CAYGZI010000805.1:1264-2338 GCA_964354245.1 uncultured Planctomycetaceae bacterium | reverse complement strand
TCAGACCCTGTAGACAGACAGTGCTGAGTGCTGAGTGCTGAGTGCTGAGTGCTGAGTGGTGAGTAGTGAGGAGTGAGAAGACAGGACTGAGCATGGCGAGAGTGGAGAGATTTGAGGATTTGATTGCTTTAAACGCACTCTATCGTCCTGGTCCCTTCGGCCCCTGCCGAGGCATGCGCAGCGGAGTCGGCCTCCGTAGGTTCCGATTCTGCGGCCGGATGCGAGGGATCCGAACGCCCCGGCCGGACTTGCGCGTTGGTCAAGCCTGCCTCCAACGCCCAAATCGCCATCGGCAAGGCAACCCAGGCCCAATGGGCCACAAGCCGGATTGTGACGCGACCAATCGGGGGCCGCTCGCAACGCAACATCTTCTCCACCTCCTCCCTGGGTAACCCAGCCTACGGGACTCCCCCTATAATCGATATTAGTCCACACCCGGCCGTGAGGATAGTATCAGCTTTCCGGCAAGCCGGCATCGGCCCGTCCCGATCATTCCTAGGCAGGAGCCCCTCCCCCCGGGCTGAAACTCAACCAAGGTGAACCATGACGACCAACTCTACGAATTGGCCCCACCGCGGGCAAATCCTGGAAGTCGCCAGCAGTTTTCGCCCGGCCTGTGTACTGGGAACCGCCGCCGAACTCGATCTGTTTGGGACCGTCGGCGACTCCTGGATCTCGGCCGAGGAAGTGACCGGCAAGCTTCAGTCCGACCTGCGGGCAACCACCATGCTGCTCGACGCTCTGGCGGCGATCGGTCTGCTGTCCAAGGACGCCGACCGCTACTCCGTGCCGGCCGAGCTCCGGCCGCTCTTGACCCACGGCACACCGCAGACCGTCCTCCCCATGGTCCTTCACAACATGAACGTGCTGCGAAACTGGGCGCAACTGGCCTGGGTTGTCAAGGCCGGGATCCCCGGGCCGCGACAGGCCAGCATCCGCGGCTTCGAGGCCGACCGGGCCGCCTTCATCGCGGCCATGCACTCGGTCTCCGGGCCCATCGCGGATGGGTTGATCGCCAAGCTCGTGGCGGGTGGCATGCCCTCGCGCAGCGTGGGCATGTCGGCGGATCCGCAT
>CAYGZI010000805.1:0-1254 GCA_964354245.1 uncultured Planctomycetaceae bacterium | reverse complement strand
GGGGGGGGGGGAACGGCGGACGAGGGACGAGGGGCGAGGGGCGAAAGCCCGCCACCCGCCACTCGCCACCCGCCACCCGCCTCCTGCCACCCGCTGGTCTCAGGTTCGAGCACCTTTTGGACGTGGGCGGCGCCTCCGGCACGTGGACAATGGCCTTTTTGCGGGCGATCCCGGGGGCGCGGGCAACGATCTTCGACCTGCCCGACGCCATCGTGCATGCCCGTGGGCGGATCGGCGCCACCGAGTTGGCCGACCGCGTAGACTTCGCGGCGGGCGATTTCTACCGGGATGAGCTGCCTGCGGGGGCCGATTTCGCTTGGGTCAGCGCGATCATCCATCAGCACTCGCGCGAGGAGAGCCGCCAGTTGTTCGCCAAGGTTTTTAGGGCCTTGGCACCGGGCGGATGGATTGGCATCCGCGACATCGTGATGGAGCCCTGCCGCACGCGGCCGGCCTTTGGGGCCCTGTTTGCCATCAACATGCTCGCCGCCACGGAGCGGGGCGGCACCTACACGTTCGAGGAAATCGCCGAAGACTTGCAGGCCGCGGGCTTTACAGACCCGGAGTTGCGGGTCAAGGCCGAGGATATGACCTCGGTAGTCCTGGCATCCAAGCCCGTTGTAGAACGACTTTGAAAGTCGTCCCACGCCGCCCATAAGACTCCCGAAGTCTTCGAGACTTCGGGAGTCTGGCCAAGGTCAGAACGGGTTGACGATCTGGACGCCCGCGACGGTCTGGCCGGCTTGGAGGTCCTCGGTCAACAGCGTCTTGCAGCCGGCGTTGGATGCGGCGGCCAGGATCAGCGAGTCGTAGAAGGAGTAGCCGGTCAATTGGCAGATGTCCAGACACGACTGGTAGAGATGAATGCTCGACTGGACCTGACAGAGGGGAGCGAGCACCTCGGCGACATACCTGCGCAATTCCCCCGGCGAGAAAGTATCGGCGAACTTTCTCAAAGCGACCGAGCAGAACTCCTGAACCACCTGGAAACTGACAACCCCTAACCCGTCCTGCAGGGCTCGCTTCATCAATGCGAGGGCGATTCGGCGTTTTTCGCCCTCGGCCGGGTCGGAGCCATAGACGAACACGTTGGTGTCCAGGAAGTACTTACCGTCGTTCATTCATCTCTTCTCTGGTAAACTTCCTTCCGGCTCGGACATGGCTCAGACTGCTCATGAGTTCGTCGAATCTCTTGCCGATGTCGTCCCGGCAGACGTAACGATCCAGCCACTCGCGGAACAACTCGTTGAGGGT
>CAYGZI010000804.1:0-2340 GCA_964354245.1 uncultured Planctomycetaceae bacterium | reverse complement strand
CTCGCGCCGGGCGTCGGCCAGCCAGAACTCGCGCACGCCGGCCTTGAAGTACGCCTTGGGCAAGCGGCGCGTGTCCTTGGCGGCCGAGGAGTCGCTGACGATCTCCACGATCAGGTCCGGGGCCCCCTCGACTTCAACGTAGTGCCCCGGCTTACCGGATGCCGCGGGGATCAGACTCGCCCGGCCCTCCGCCAGACTCTTGCGGGAAATGAAGACGATGTCCGGTTCGGCGGACAAGTCGGCCCCAGCGGAACTGACCCTCGTGCAATCAATCACCACGTAGCCCAGCTTTCCTCGCTTGACGAGCCCCGTGACCACGTAGGCAATCTCCGCCTTCAATGTACCGTGGCAAAAGAAGCTCTCGGGCGCCATGTCCACCTCGATTCGTCCGGCCAGGTAATCGATCCTGCCGCGCTCCGGGAAGTCGTCCGACAGGGCCCACCGGCGGAAGTCGGCAAGCGACCGGATGTCCATCGGGATCTGGACCTCTTCTTCAATGACGACCGTCGTGGCCATGTCCACACCCTTGGATTGCACGCGGGAAAAGCGCCACTCCTATCCTTAAGGATAACGAGAGGCGGCCTACAAAGGAAGCCCCGTAGGTTATGCTTCAGCATATCCGCATTTCCGTTTTTCCGTTATGCTGAAGCATAACCTACGGCTGTGCGGCAGACACGAATGTCTGCCCTCCTGAACGCGGCATCTCACGCGCTTTGCCTCAGATCCTCGAAGTGGATCTGATACAGCCGCCGGTAGAACGGGCAGCGGGCCAGGAGCTCCGCATGGGTGCCTGCGTCGAGGATCCGGCCGTCCTGCACGACCGCGATCCGGTCGGCCAAGGCCAGCGCGCTAAGCCGGTGCGTGATGATGATTACCGTGCGCCCGCGCACGAATCCTTCCAGCGCTTTCTGGATCAAGCTCTCGCTCTCCAGGTCGATCTGGCTGGTGGCCTCGTCGAGGATCAGGATGGCGGGGTCGCGGAGGATGGCCCGGGCCAGAGCGATCCGCTGGCGCTGGCCGCCCGAGAGCTGTCCGCCCAGCGGCCCAACCACCGTCTGATAGCCGTCGGGCAACTCCTTCTCGATGAAGGCGTGGGCGCACGCGCGCTTGGCCGCTTCGATCACCTCCGCGTCGGTGGCTTGCGGCGAGCCGTAGCGGATGTTGTTCATCACCGTGTCGTCGAACAGGAGCGGGTCCTGCGTGACCAGTCCGATCTGGCCCCGCAAGTCGCGGAGCCGCACCTTGGAGAGCGGGACTCCGTCCAGGCGGATCGTGCCGCCCGTGGGATCGGCGAAGCGGGGGATCAGGTTGGCCAGCGTGCTCTTGCCGCAGCCGCTCGGGCCGACGATGGCCAGGGTCTCGCCGAAACGGATCCGCAAGTTGATCCCGTGGAGCACCGGCTCGCCGGGCCGATAGGCAAAATCGACCCCCTCGAAGACCAGGTCGCGGTGGTGCCGCCCGATCGGCCGGGGATGCTCCGGATCGCGGACCTCCGGTTGGCGGTCCAGCATGGCGTAGATCCGATCCGCAGCGGCTGCCCCGCCTTGGAGCTGTGTGAAGACGTCGGTGAGCTTGCGGGCGGGGTCGGCGGTCCCCACCAAGAGCCCGTAGAAGAGCAGCAGCGACGGCCAGGAAAGCGGCCGGGAACTCATGCGGACTCCGAACAGGTGCGTCTGGCCCTCCAACACCAGGTACGCCCCGGCCAGGATCGCCAGGCTGATGATGAGGATGCCCATGATCTCGGTGATCGGGCGGGTGAGGGCGTCGTAGCGGGCGATGCGCATCGACTTCCGGAAGTATTCCTTGCTGGTGCGGTGGAAGCGGTTGCGCTCGTGGCGCTCCATGGTGAAGGCCTTGACGATCTTGATCCCTTGGAAGGTTTCGGCGAGGTTGTTGTAGAGTTGGGCCATTTCCTCCATGGCCCGGCGGCTGGCGCGTTTGACGGCGCGGGCCAGCCAGCGGATCAAGAGTGCGGCGGGCGGCGCGATGATTAGCGAGAAGAGCAGGAGGCGCCAGCAAATCGCGGCCGCGCAGACCAGACAGGCAATCATCTTCAAGGGCTCGCGCACCAGCTTGCCGAAAAGGGCGTTCATCCCGTTGGCCAGGTTCTGCATGTCGTAGGTGAACCGGCTCATGAGATCGCTGGCCCCGTCGCGGCTGAACGTGGCCACGTCCATCTGCAAGGCCCGCGCGAAAAAGAGCTTCTGAAGCTCGAAGGTCCCGAGGTACGAGAGCCGGGCCACGAGCACCGTGTTGGCCATCAGGAAGTAGTTGTTGACCACCGTGGCCACCAGCAGGCTGCCGAGCAGCCAGGCGAGCGTCTCACACGGGTCGGCCGGG
>CAYGZI010000803.1:0-2343 GCA_964354245.1 uncultured Planctomycetaceae bacterium | reverse complement strand
GCGGCAAGCCCGGCGCCAACATCGACCGGCTCATCGAAATCCTCATGCGATTCTCTTATCTCGTGGCCGACTACCCGGAGATCAAAGAGCTGGACGTCAATCCGCTCCTGGTGACGCCCCAGGACGTGATCGCGCTGGACGCCCGCGTGGTGGTCGACCGCGAGCTGATGGTCCATTCGGTCCGTCCGTACTCGCACCTGGCCATCCGGCCGTATCCCGACGAGTTCGTCACCGAGCGCAAGATGAAGGACGGCACGCCCGTGATCCTCCGCCCGATCAAGCCCGAGGACGAGCCCATGTGGCACGAACTCCTGGCCAGTTGCTCGACCCAATCGATCTGGTTCCGCTTCAGCTACCTGTTCAAGCAGACGACCCACGAGATGGCCACGCGCTACTGCTTCATCGACTACGACCGCGAGATCGGCATCGTGGCCGAGGTTGAGGAGAACGGCCAGCGGAAGCTGATCGGCGTGGGCCGGCTGGTGGCCGACGTGAACCACGAGGTGGCCGAATACGCCCTGATCGTGGTGGACCGCTGGCACGGACACGGGCTGGGCGGCCTGCTGACCGATTACTGCGTCGAGGTGGCCAAGCGATGGGGCGTCAAGAAGGTCGTGGCCGAGACCTCGAAGGACAACGCCCGGATGTTGGCCACCTTCCGCAACCGCGGCTTCACGCTCAACGACGAGCAGGAGCAGGACGTGGTGATCGTCTCGAAGGGCGTGGAGTGAGCCGGGAAACGGGAGACAGAAGACAGGAGACAGAAGAATGGGGTCGGGGCTCGCTGGCGAAGATGAGCCCCCGACCCCATTTTCGTTGACCGAAGGAGAGTGACGTCATGCGTGTGCTGCCGAGGAGTGCCGCTTTGGTTGGGTTGGCCGTGGCGCTCAGTTGCACGGCGATGGCAACCGCCCAACCGCAGGCGGCGAGGAATGTCGGGCCGTGGAATCTGGAGGTTCTCAAGAGAGTCCCGCAAGCCAATTGGGGCGCGAAGTCGGGACTGGTCCAGGAGGTCTACTACGAAGGCGAGCCGCTCGGCGGCAAGCCGACCCGCGTGTTCGCCTATGTCGCCCGGCCGGAAAAGCCCGAGGGAAGAGTGCCGGCCATGGTCCTGGTCCACGGCGGCGGCGGGACGGCATTTCCCGAATGGGCCACCCTCTGGGCCAAGCGCGGCTATGCCGCGATCGCCATGGATTTGGCCGGCTGCGGGCCCAATCGCCAGCGGCTCCCGGACGGCGGACCGCCGCAGGACGATTCCGCCAAGTTCGGCAACTTCACCGACGCCGAGGCCAACCAGATGTGGACCTACCACGCCGTGGCCGCCGCGATCCGCGGCCATTCGCTCCTGGCCTCGCTGGAAGAGGTCGATCCAAACCGCACGGGTGTTACCGGCATCAGTTGGGGTGGATACCTCACCTGCATCATTGCCGGCGTCGACGGCCGCTTCAAGGTCGCGGTGCCGGTTTACGGCTGCGGCTTCCTCCACGAGAACAGCGCCTGGCTGCCGCAGTTCGCACAGATGAAACCGCAGCAGCGGGACCGCTGGGTGCGGCTGTTCGACCCGTCGCGCTACTTGCCCGCGGTCCGCTGCCCGATCCTGTTCATGAACGGCACCAACGACTTCGCCTACCCGTTGGACAGCTATCGGAAGAGCTACCGGCTGGTGCCGGGCCGCTACGACGTGCGGGTCGAGGTCCGCATGGCGCACGGGCACCCGCAGGGCTGGGCCCCGCAGGAGATCGGCCTTTACGTGGACAGCATCCTCAAGGGCGGCGATCCCCTGCCGCGGCTCGGGCCCGTGAAGACCGCGCACGGCCAAGCCGCCGCCTCCTTCACGGCGAAGGTTCCCGTGGTCCGCGGGCAACTTCACTTCACCCACGACAGCGGGCCTTGGCAGAAGCGCCGCTGGGAATCGGTGGAAGCCAAGCTGTCGGCCCAGACCGTCGAGGCCGTCTTGCCCGCCAAGCGCCCGCTGGTCTACTATCTCAGCGTCACGGACCAGCGGGGCGCGATGACAAGCACGGAGCACGAAGAGAAGGATGAATGATAAAGGATGAGGGATGAAGGCGATTGCTGATTGCTGATTGCTGAGCGGAGGACGATTCCCGGTCCGAACACCCTTCTGACTCCTGTCTCCAGCTTCCAGCCTCCAGCCCCCGGTCTCCAGCCTCCCGTCTCCCGCTTGCGTCCCTGAAGCGGCCTGGTTAAGATCCCCTCCCGGTAACCGCTGCACCAGTTGAACTGACTTACTTGGAGGAACGCTATGGAAACCGATTTGTCGCGAAGGGGATTTCTGGGAGCGGCTGGCGCCGCTGCGGCCGCGGGAGCGGTTGCGGGGGCGAG
>CAYGZI010000802.1:0-2350 GCA_964354245.1 uncultured Planctomycetaceae bacterium | reverse complement strand
ATCGGATGCCCGATCGGGGGGATCGGGGGGATCGGAGGGCGGATCGGGCGGATCTGAGGGCGGATCGGGCGACCTGGCTGATGTCTCGGTTTCGGCCCTCTCCGGAGGCGGCAGAGGCTCGGCCAATTCCTTCCGGTTTTCTCTTTTCTCGGCTCTCTCTGCTTTGCCTATGTTGCTCGGCTTCTCGACAGGTGGCTTTGGCTCGGTTTCGATCCGACTGCAAATGAGTCGGCCGGTCCGTTGGACGACTTCGCGAAGCCGCTGGCGCAGCTCGGCATTCTCGCTGAACTGCTCGGCGAGGATGTGCCCGGCGCCGAGCAGGGCGTCCGCCGCCGAGTGGACCTGCCGGTCGGGATTGACGAAATCGGCCGCCCGGGCATCGAGTTCCGGCCCGCCGACGACGGCGCCCAGAATCTCGCCGGCAAGCGGTTCCAGGCCGCGCGAGCGGGCCAGCGTGGCCAGCGTCTGCTTCTTGGGCTTGAACGGCAGATACAGGTCTTCGAGGCGTTTGGCAGTGCCGGCCGCGCGGATCTGATTGCCCAATGCCTCGGTGAGCTTTCCTTGGGACTCGATGGAGCGGAGGATCGTTTGCTTGCGCTCCGCCAGGAGCCGCATCTTCTTCAGACGGGACTGGATCTGCCGGATGTGCTCCTCGTCCAGGCCGCCGGTCTGGTCCTTGCGATACCGGGTGATGAACGGGACGGTGTTGCCCTCGTCCAGCAGCTCGCAGACCGCTTCAACCTGTCGCAGGGGGGTCCCCAGGCCACGGGCCACGTGCCGCAGATTGATGGTAACCGGTTCGGCCATAGAGGGGGTTAGCAGGCGTCAAATGGGTCGTTGACGCGGAGGTGTCGCTGATGGGCGTTTCCGACGTGGCACTGTAGCGCATCGCTCCTGTGCTGTCAAGGGACACGAGGCAGACTCACTTTTCCTGCCGGAAAGGCGAGTCTGTCCCCCCGTTCCGCCCAGCCGCATTAAGGGGTATGCCGCGAAAAAGTCGCATTGTCGGCCAAATAGGTCAAACCCACAAGGGGCTCGCTGCCGATACAAGAGGAACAAACAGGGTGGGCGCCAGGCGTCCGCACGTCGCCTTCGAGGCCGGACCATTCCGACCCGAACGCCGACACGGAGGTCTTTAGCGGACAAGGAACGTGCTCCTCATGAGTCGAGCCCAATTGCGCATTTACACCGGCCCTGTCGAGGATTCGCCTGCCGTCTCACTGGCGCAAACCGAGCATACCCGGCAAACCGTCACCGTCCCGCTGGCAGAGGTCCTTCCCCTGTTGGCCGATGCCGTCCGATCCGAGCGCACCTGGCTTGCGGACTTTGCCGAAGACGAAATCACCATCTCCATGGACCTCTACGAGGTCCTTCTGGCTTACCAGCATTACCGCCGACCGTCGGCGTGATTGACTTGGCGCCGTGTGCCACCGCTCACGACGCGGTCAACGCGCCGATCGCTTCGCCCCGCGTGGCGTAGCTTGTCCAGAGCGTGTCCAACCGCGCCACCCGCAATACCTCGGCGCAAAGCGGCTGCACCCCGCACAACGCCATGGATCCGCCCCGGGTCCTGACCCGCTTCCACGCCCGCACCAGCAATTCGATGAACCGGGAGCCGATGAACTGCGTGCGGGAGAGGTCCAACAGCAACCGGGGCGGCTCCGCGTATGCGGCTTCCACGAGAAGCACTTCGCCGAGACCCTCCAATGACTTTTCGTCCAGCGAAGAGTAGCCGGCGTCCAATTGGAGGATCGAGACGTCTTGTTCACGGATAAGGCTCGTCATAATGTGAGTGTAGGGCGATGGCCGCGGCCTGACAAGCCGGCAGCGGGAGCCCGCGTTCGGACAGGCCATAAGGCTTTAGCGGGCAAGGTGTTGCGACTCGTTGCCGCGGTCGGGGGGCGATCCGTGGGGCAATTCGCCGGCGGTTTGTCCACGGCATGTCCCCCACGGCCGATTATAATAGAGGCGTCTTGTCTCCCCGCGTAGACTTCTGAAGTCCTCCAGACTCCGGAAGTCCGGGAGTCCGTCCGGCTGCGGCTCGGCCGCAGTGCATTTCCATCGAGGCCATGGCGTGGAACCCCTCCCTACTGAAACGCCGCTTGAGACCCGCTCACCGCGCCCGCGGATCCGCCTGGGCGGCGCCGAGCGGACCGTCCCCTTGCCCGCGGCGCCGGCCCAACCGGTCGTTCCGCCCCCGCACATCGCCGACCTCATCGAGCAGATCAAGGACTCGGCCCAGAAGCTGGCCAACGATCAGACCAGCCGCGGCGACCTGAAGATATTGAGCCGCACGCTCCGCGAGCTGCGCTATGCCTTCAAGGTCTTCGCCCCCTATCGACGTTGCCGG
>CAYGZI010000801.1:0-2352 GCA_964354245.1 uncultured Planctomycetaceae bacterium | reverse complement strand
GAGTGAAAAGTGAGAAGTGCAAAGTGCAAAGTGCAAATTGGCGGATGGACCCGTAGTCCTCACTTTGCACTTCTCACTTTTCGCTTCTCACTGGCCCCCACCGGAAAACCGCTAGCCCCCAGCCCCGCCCCGCTCGCCCCTCGTCCCTCGACCGTTCGGAATGGTCGGCGCCTGGTGTGAAAAAAAGCTATAGTTGAGTAGCCAGTCTGCCGCGCCTGCGGATGGTCGCTTTTTGTGGGGGTGAATGTATGGCGAACTCCGGCTCGTTTCGGTGTCCGGACTGTCAGGCCCCAGTCTTCCAGGGGGCGACGATCTGTCCGTACTGTTGTTCCACGGCCCCGGGGAGGGCCCGACGCCGGGCCCGATCGTGGACCCCGCTGCTCTTGCTGGGCGTGCTCGCGGTGATCGTTTGGTATAGCGACGTCGCTTTCGGAACCCACTATTTCCAGACGCTTCACGGCCTGCTGCCACGCAACGGTGTTTATTGAGGGAAGGGGCCAGCCCCTAATCCCTGTCCGTACTCGTCCAGCGGCGGCTCGCCGAACCGCTTCACGTAATCCGCGTCGATCCACGCCGCGAAGCTCGTTACGTGGCGGATGCCGCGCCGGGCGTACGTCTCCAGATCGCTCCGGAAGACCTCGCCGTTCCAGGGGATCTTCTTCTCCCGCTCCGGCCAGTTCAGCGTGCGCAGGTCCCCGAGCACCAGGACGACGCCGCGGGTGAGAAACCAAGGGTCCTTCCGAACGGGGTCGGCGGCGGGCACGCGGCGGATCGGCCCGTCCAAGACGCCCGGCAATGCCAGCGTCGAGGCGGCAATCGTCCGTCTGAGAAGGCTCCGGCGGGAGATCATCGTAGGCGCCCGGCAGTGAAGTGAATGCACGCTCCGCTGAAGCCCACGGGCTGCGACCCGTGGGCTTTGTCGGGAATCTGCGCTCTTGGGAGAATACCATCTCGCGGTCGCACCGCCAAGCTGCGGGGGCCTACCGTCGCCGCCGCGGAGCGCCTACAATAGGGTCCGCTCGTGGGACTCCTTGCTCTGGAATGGAAGACCGTGCCATGAAAACGCTCCTCACTGAAGAGCAGCTCCGTACGGGAATCGCCCGGCTGGCCGAGCAGATCCGGCAGCACTATGCCGGGCGGCCGCTGACGCTCGTCGGCGTGATGACCGGAAGCATCATGCTCATGGCGGACCTGATGCGACTGCTGGACATGCCCCTGCGCGTGGAGTTGATCCAATCGCGAAACCCCGGCACGGGCACCGATCGGCCGGGACCCCTGGTGATCGACCCGAGTCTCCTTTCGGTGGACGTCCGCGGGCGGGACGTGCTCCTGGTGGACGACCTGTTCGCCACCGGCCAGACCCTGTGGGAATTGGTGCCGCAGGTGGACGAGCTGGGGCCGGCGAGCGTGCGCACGGCCGTGCTCTTGCGCAAACAGGGGCGGGGGCAGGTGTCGCTGCAGCCCGACTTCGTGGGCTTCGACATCCCGGACATGTTCGTCGTCGGCTACGGCCTGGACTACAACGACCGCTACCGCAATCTGCCGTACATCGCGGAGCTGGAGGCGGGGGAGATGAAAGGCTAGGAGTGGGAGGAAGGATGATTGATGATTGATGAATGATGAATGATGAATGATGAGTCGCAGGTGCCGGGCGAGCCTCTGCAACCCGAATCCAGCAAGCACGTGAAAATCATGGTCTCGGACTCACGTCGCAATACCACCTTCCCCATTCATCATTCATCATTCATCATTCATCATTCCCCACGCCGCATCCTGCAGATCATCCCCACCCTGGACCGCTGCGGGGCCGAGAAGCAGTTGACCCTCTTGGCGTGCGGACTGCCGCGCGACGAGTTCGAGGTCCATGTCTGCGTCCTGACCCGCGACGGTCCGCTCCGGCAGGACCTCGAAGCGGCCGGAGTACACGTCACCCTGATCGGCAAGCGATGGAAGATCGACCCTTGGGCCTACGCCCGCCTGAAGCGTCTGATAGCCGCCTTGCGCCCGGACTTGATCCACACTTGGCTCTTTGCGGCCAATGCCTACGGCCGGCGGGCGGGTATGGCCTGCGGCGTGAAGTGCCTGGTGGCGGGCGAGCGGTGCGTCGATTCCTGGAAGGGCTGGCTCCACCTGGCCATCGACCGGCGCCTGGCCCGGCACACCTCGCGGATCGTGGCCAATAGTCCCGGCGTGCGGGATTTCTACGTCGCGTGCGGCTTGGCGCCGGAGATGTTCGAGGTGATTCCCAATGGCGTGCCGCCCGCCCCGCCCGTGCAGACCTCGCGCGGGAAGATCCTCGCCGAGCTCGGTTTGCCGGACCGCGCGCGGCTGGTGGGACTGGTGGGCCGGCTC
>CAYGZI010000800.1:0-2354 GCA_964354245.1 uncultured Planctomycetaceae bacterium | reverse complement strand
CCCCCGGAGCGGTCTTGAAGGGGATGGCAGTACAACTGCCATCCCAACGAGGGCGGCCGGGGCGGCCCTGGGATGCTCGCGTGTCTGGCTATCAGCTTTCGGCTATCAGCAAGAGGACTGATTGCTGAGAGCCCTTTCCGCCAAAAAGAAGTATAATTCTTAGCGTAAGGGGGAGTGTGCCACTGCTTCGTCAGAAGCAGTGCGCATGACCTGTGGTTTGCACTGCTTGCCCTGCGGCAAGCAGTGGCACACTTCCTTGAGCAATCTGGGGTACCGATCTCCAATCCGCCTAACGCATTACGTTCATCCCCCCGACGAACATGCTGGCAGCAATCAAGGCCATCCTTCAAGGTCCTTCCCAATGGCGGCTTGCCCGCTGGGCAGCCCTCTTGCCGAGAATCGCCGCCATGGAGCCCGAGCTCCAGCAGTTGGGCGACCACGATCTCCGCAAGCGGAGTCTGGCCCTGCGTTACCGCGCCCGCAGCGGGGAGCCCTTGGTGCGGTTGCTGCCCGAAGCCTACGCGCTGGTGCGCGAGGCGGGCCGGCGGACCCTGAACATGCGGCATTTCGACGTCCAGGTCCTGGGCGGGACCGCCATGTTTCACCGCTCGATCGTCGAGATGCAGACCGGCGAAGGCAAGACGCTCACGGCCACCTTGCCGATGTATCTGCGGGCGTTGGCCGGCAAGGGGGCCCACCTGGCCACGGTGAACGACTACCTGGCCAAGCGCGACGCGGACTGGATGGGGCCGATCTATACGGCCCTTGGGCTCACGGTGGGGATCATCCAGACCAAGCAGCCGCAGCCGCAGCGGCGCAAAGCATACTGCTGCGACGTGACCTACGGCACCGCCAAGGAATTCGGCTTCGACTTCCTCCGCGACCGGCTCCTGCTCCGCCGCATCCGCGAGGGGCAGACGGACCTCTTGGGCGGAATGCTCGGCCAACGCGTCGGCGACGACGAGAAGCCCGTGCAAGGCGAGCCCTATTTCGCCATGGTGGACGAGGCCGACAGCATCCTGATCGACGAGGCCCGCACTCCGCTGATCATCAGCGCCATGCCGACCGAGGAGCAGCTTCTGGCCGTGGAGTGCTATAAGTGGAGCGCTGAGGTCGCGTCGGAGTTCGTCGAGGACGAGGACTACGATTACGACCACGACAAGAAGACGGTCGAGCTGACCCGGGAAGGCCGCCTCAAGGTCCGCCAGTTGGCCAAGCCCCCGGAGATGGACACGGTGGGGATGTTCAACATCTACCAGTACGTGGAGCGGGCCGTCAAGGTGGACAAGGAGTACACGCTGGACCGGCAGTTCGTGGTCCGCGAGGGCGAGGTGGTGATCGTCGACGAGTTCACGGGCCGCCTGTCCGAGGGGCGCAAGTGGCGCGACGGGATCCACCAGGCCGCGGAGGCCAAGGAAGGGGTCAAGGTCACCGTGGAAACCGGGCAAGCGGCGCGGATCACGGTCCAGGACTTCTTCCTCCGCTACGAGTTCCTGGCCGGAATGACCGGGACGGCCGCCAGCTCGGCCCGCGAGCTGCGCAAGATCTACCGCTGCCACGTGGTGATCGTGCCGACAAACCGGCCCCTGATCCGCAATCGCATGCCCGACCAGGTCTTCGGCACGGCCGGCCAGAAATGGGCCGCCGTGGTGGAGGAGATTTGCCGGTTGCACGCCGAGGGCCGGCCGGTGCTGGTCGGCACCCGCTCCATCGACAAGTCGGAGCACCTCTCGCAGCTCTTGACCGAGAGGGGGATCGAGCACCAGGTCCTCAACGCCAACCGCATCGCCGAGGAAGCCGAGATCGTGGCCCGCGCCGGACTGCCCGGCAAGGTCACCGTCTCGACCAACATGGCCGGCCGCGGAACCGACATTCGGCTGGGGGAAGGGATCGCGGAAATCGGCGGGCTGCACGTGATTTGCACGGAGATGCACGACGCCCAGCGGATCGACCGCCAACTCAAGGGACGCTGCGGGCGCCAAGGCGACCCGGGCTCTCACCGCCAGTACCTGGCCCTGGACGACGAGCTATTGTTCTCCGGCCTGGGGCCGAAGAAGTCGCGTAAGCTGGAGGCGATCGGCGAGAAGGCCAACGGCCCGCTGGACCGCTACCAGCGTCTGTACCGAAAGTCTCAGAAGAAAGTGGAAAAGCGCCACTTCCGCCAGCGCCGCAGCCTGATGTACTACGAGAAGCAGCGCAAGAAGGTCCAGCGGCAAATGGGGCAAGACCCGTATCTCGACACGCCAAGCTGACGAAGAGGGGGCTAGGGGCTGGGGGCTAGGGACTGGGGGTTAGGGGCGAGCGGGGGGCGCCGCATCACCAAAAGCGGTGCTCGCCCTTGGCGAGCGGTCCGA
>CAYGZI010000799.1:0-2356 GCA_964354245.1 uncultured Planctomycetaceae bacterium | reverse complement strand
CTCCACTTCTGCTGCCGCGACCGCAACCTGATCGGCATGCAGGCCGACCTGTTGGCCTGTGCGGCCTGCGAGGTCCGCAACATCCTCTTCGTGACCGGCGATCCGCCCAAGCTCGGCAATTACCCGGACGCCACCGGCGTGTTCGACACCGACTCGATTGGCATGGTGGCCGTGCAGCGCGAGCTCAATCGCGGCATCGACCTCGGCGGCCAGGCGATCGACCCGCCCACGCTCGCCGCCATCGGCGTGGGCCTGGACCCGACCGCCCTGGACCAGGGGCGGGAGATCGACCGCTTCCGCCAGAAGGTCGAGGCGGGAGCGGAGTTTGCCGTCACCCAGCCGGTCTTCGATCCCGACGCCCTGCTCCGCTTCCTCGATCAAGTCGAGCGCCTTGTTGAAGACATCCCGATCATCGCCGGCGTCTGGCCGCTGGCAAGCCTGCGCAATGCCCAGTTCATGAAGAACGAAGTCCCCGGCGTGGTCATCCCCGACGCGATCATGGAGCGCATGGCCGCCGCCCAGACCCGCGAAGAGCAGCTCGCCACGGGCATTCAGATCGCCCGCGAATCGGTCGCCCGCATCCGCGACCGCGTGGCCGGCATCCAGGCGAGCGCCCCGCTGGGCAAGGTCGCCGCCGCGCTAGCGGTGATCGAGCCCGCTAATCCCTAATCCTTCATCCCTTCCCTCCGGCTCCAACTCGATCACCATCAGCTCCGGCCGGCAGAGGAAACGGAGCCGGGGCGCGGCGCCCCGCTCCATCCCGGTCCCGCGCGGCACCGCCAGCCAGGCCCCGCTAGGCAACAAGGACACTCCGCAAGCCCAGCGGCGCGGAAGCGAGGTATTCGGGATCACGGGGCCCAACAGCGGCAACCGCACCTGGCCCCCGTGGGTGTGTCCGGCCACCAGCAGGTCGGCGTCGATTGCCCCCAGCGCGAAGTCCGGCGCGTGGCCAAGCACAATGTGGTACTGCTCGGGGCGCGGGTTGGCGATCTTCAGATCCCGCCGCAGCGAGTCGTTCAGCCCCAGACAGGTCACGCGCACGGGCCCCACCGAGTAAGAGGACGTCCGGCCGACCGTCCTGACCGGCAACCCATCGAACATCTCGGGCCACTCCGGGGCGTCGACGTTCCCTGCCACGGCAAACGCGCCAAGCTCGGCGGAGAGTCCCAGTCGGCGAAGGTGGGCGTTCACCTCCCGGCGCAGGGCCCCTTCCGCGGCGTCTTCGGCCTGGAGGTAATCGCCGGCCAGGAGGATCAGGTCCGCATGTTCCTCCGCGACCCGGTCCAGGACTTCCCGCTCGTACGGTCCGAACCTCTCGGCCTGGAAATCGGTCAAGACGACAATCCGCAGCGGCCGGGTGAGCTTCCGGGTGGTGAGCCTGACCCGCGTGACCTCCAGCCAGGTGGGCTCGATCCAGAAGGCGTCCACCGCGATGGCGAGGAGCACGACCGTCCCGGCCGCGGAGAGGACTGCCGTAACGGGCGATCGTTTTCCGAGGACGATCGCAGCCCCTCCGAGAAGCAGAGGGCCGTGGACGAACACTCCATACGCCGCCAAGCCCGCGATCGCAAACCGCTCCCGTCCCAGACCGATCGCCAGGATGACGGCGATCATTCCCGCCGCCGCGCCAAGAGCGAGCCACGCCCGGGTGCTCCTGTCCCGGCTGAGCGCCACCAAAACGACGGCGTCCACTGCGCTCATCGCGAGGTTGTACAGAAGCGGGGACCAGCTCATGGGCGGCGTCGGGAAGCGTGACTTGCGCGGCGCATAATCGTTCCATTCTCCCCCGCCATCCCGCGTGCGGCAAGCCCTTCGCAAACGGGGACGGGCGCCCACCGCAGCGCGGTGCTTGTCCCGTTCTTGCCCTCGCCCCTTGATTCCCGCGCCCGCCGCGCCCACAATGTCTCTCCGCCCGGGAGAGTCGAGAGTCCAGAGCCGGGCGGTGTCGGCCCGGCAAGGTTCAGGAGTCTTGCGCTTTCATCCTTCATCCCTCATCCTTCATCCTTCCATGAGCGGCATTCCCGTACTCAGCGTTGAAGGCGATTGCATTGCCCGGGCATGGGAAAACTCGCTGATCGCGCTCTATCGTTCCGGCTGTGCGATGCGGACCCAGTACGACAAGCCCGACGATCCCTTGAGCCGCGACGCCACGATGCTCATCACCGTCCACGAGCCGTTTGCCGAGCCGATGATCCACCGCGATTTCCCGGGCGGCTTCGAGGAGCTGCAGGAATACGTCATGGAGGTGTGCGAGGGGATCAAGGACCACTGCGTCCGCGACCCGAACGATCCGCACGACACGCGCTGGGAGTACACGTACCATCAGCGGCTGTTTCGCTACGAGGTGCCCACGCTG
>CAYGZI010000798.1:0-2362 GCA_964354245.1 uncultured Planctomycetaceae bacterium | reverse complement strand
AGGTCTTCTCCGCCGTGGTCGCCGGCGGCGGATTCAAGGGCGGCCGCGTCGTCGGCTCTTCGGACGCCAAGGGCGAGACGGTCAAGGACCGGCCCGTCTATCCGTGCGATCTCATCGGCAGCATGTACGAGCTCCTGGGCATCGACCCCGACGCCACGCTGCCTCACCCGCAGGGCCTGGCCATCCGCGCGACGCCCTCCGCGGAGGACGGTGTGACCATGGGGGGCCGGCTGAAGGAGATTATGTAGATCGAACCGTGAGTAGCCGTATTCATTAACCACAAAGACACGAAGAACACAAAGGTTGCCGAAGAAAGGAGACCGCGGACAAAGCGCATTCCAGCGATCGTCAATCCGCGAGTGGAGTCTGTGATGTCCACCTTCTTTGTGTCTTCGTGCCTTTGTGGTTCAATTCAGCTCTCGATGTAACGAGCGGAGCATCCCATGAGCCTCTCCCGATGGTCTGTGATCGCAGCCCTGGCAAGTTGCTTCGCCGTCGTCTCGCCCGCAGAGGCGCAGGTCGCCGCGCGCAGCCCGCGCATCGGCTACGTCTATCCCGCCGGCGGCCGGCAGGGCGACACGTTCCAGGTGAAGCTCGGCGGCCAGTTCCTCGACGGCGCTTCCAGCGTCTACGTCTCCGGCACGGGCGTTCAAGCCGCCGTGGTTGAGCACGTCAAGCCCCTGACGCCGCAGCAGGCCAACAAGCTCAAAGAGCAGCTCTCGGAGCTGCAGCAGAAGAGGGCGGCCGCGCTGGGAGGCACCCGGAAGCTCGGAAAGCGCGGCACGCAGGAGGGATCCAAGGAATCCTCCAGTCCCGCCCAGAAGCCTGCCCAACCGGCGGCCTGGACCGCCGGGGACGAAAAGCTGCTGGCTGAGATCCGCCAAAAGCTCGCCACCTTCGTGCGCAGGCTGCCCAATCCCACGATTGCCGAGACCGTCTCCGTCCGGGTCACGATGCGTGCGGACGCGGAGCCGGGGGAGCGGGAGCTGAGGCTCCAGGCGCAGCTCGGCCTGACCAATCCGCTGGTGTTCTGCGTCGGCCAGTTGCCCGAAGTCAGGGAGAAGGAAGCGACCGGCGGCCCCCCGGGCGGGATGGCCAAGAAGAAGCCCGCCGTTAAGCCCAAGGCCGGGGCGAAGGGCAAGGCCGGCGCGAAGGGGAAGATCGGCATCAAGCCCCAGCCCGGCGCGGTGGAGACCGCCACCAATATCGCGCTGCCGGCAACCGTGAACGGACAGATCCTGCCCGGCGAGGTGGACCGCTTCCGGTTCGCGGCCCGCAAGGGCCAGCGCCTGGTCGTGGCCGCCAGTGCCCGGCAGTTGATCCCGTACCTGCCCGACGCGGTGCCAGGGTGGTTTCAGGCCACGCTGGCGCTCTACGACGCCAAAGGCAATGAGCTGGCCTACGACGACGACTTCCGCTTCGATCCCGATCCCGTCCTCTTCTATGAGATCCCCGCGGACGGCCAATACGCGATCGAGATCAAGGACGCCATCTACCGCGGACGCGAGGACTTCGTCTACCGCATCACCGTGGGCGAGCTTCCCTTCGTGACGGGCATTTTCCCGCTGGGCGGGCGCAGCGGCGAGCAAACCACCGTGGAGATCAAGGGTTGGAACCTCCCGGTGGACACGCTGGCCGTGGATGGCAAGGACAAGGGGCCGGGAATCTACCCCGTTTCCGTGCGCAAGGGGGAGTGGGACTCCAACCGCGTGCCTTTTGCCGTGGACGCGCTGCCGCAGTGGCGGGAGCAGGAACCGAACGACCGGCCCGACCGGGCCCAGCAGGTCGCCCCGCCGGCCATCGCGAACGGGCGCATCGACCGGCCGGGGGACTGCGACGTGTTCCGTTTCGAGGGCCGTGCGGGCAGTCAGATCGTCGCCGAAGTCCATGCGCGCCGGTTGGGTTCTCCGCTCGATTCGCTGCTCAGGCTGACGGACGCGTCCGGCCGGCAGATCGCGGCCAACGACGATTACGAGGACAAGGGCGCGGGCTTGCTGACGCACCACGCCGATTCGTGGCTCTCGGCGACCTTGCCCGCGGACGGAATGTACTACGTGTACCTGACCGACGCGCAGCACAAGGGCGGCGCGGAGTATGCCTACCGCCTGCGCATCGGCCTTCCGCGGCCCGATTTCGAGCTCCGCGTGGCGCCTTCGAGCGTCAGTGCCCGGGCCGGCGCGACCCTGCCGATCGCCGTCTACGCCCTGCGCAGAGACGGCTTTGCCGGGGAGATCGCACTGGAGTTTAAGGATGCGCCGCCGGGATTCGCGCTGGGTGGCGGCCTGGTGCCGGCCGGTCAGGACCAGGTGAGGCTCACGCTCAGGGTCCCGGCGTCGTCCGAGAAGGACCCCTTCAGCCTGCA
>CAYGZI010000797.1:0-2374 GCA_964354245.1 uncultured Planctomycetaceae bacterium | reverse complement strand
CAGCACCCAAAGGAGAACACCATGTTACGGTCCATTTCTTCCTGTCTGTGCATCGTTGCCGTGCTGGGGGCGGCCGTGCTCCGCACCGAGACGGCGTGGGGCCAAACCCGCAAAGGCCAAGCGACAAAGCGAGCGGGGACAGCGCCAAAGGCCATCATGGGGCCGAGCTATCGTCCCGCGGGGAAGAGCCCCGTTTCGGCGTCCCGGCCCGATGCCAAGAGCCTCAAGGGGGCAATCAACCGGACTGCGGCGCAGCGTTCCTCTTCGCGCTCGACGGCGAAACGCGAGGAGCACGATAGCGCCCGGACGCGTGCCGCAGCCGTCACGTCCCGCCCGCTCGACCCTGGGAACACGAAGGTGATGGGAAAGCCCTTTCCGGATCCAATCCAGCGGGATCGCCGATCTCCGGCGGATTCCGCGTCACCCGGACAAGCCAAGACGCGAGTGAACGACGCCACGGGATTGAACAACGTGCGTCAGAGCAGTCTCGCCGGCCGTGCCGCATCGCCCACAGGAATCAATAGGGCGAAGAAGGAAGCCGCGGCGGAGCGGCTGCGGACACAAGGGATCGGCATCGCCGGCCTCCCGGGCGAAGGGAAGTTTCCGGGTTCGCGCAGCCTGCCCTCCGGACAACTCTATCAGCGCTGCGATCGCGCCGGCCGAATGATCGAGAAGCTTGTCGATCGTGCGGAAACGATCGATGATGCCGCGAGTATTCTGGACGCGGCCAACGAGAACGCATCTGGGCTGGCGGCCCCGGAAAGCAACTCGCACGATTCGCACAGCCGGACCATGAACCCTCGGGATCAGATCGTGGACGAGTGGCTGCCCCATAACCCTGCGTGGCTCTATGGTCTCTCGTGGGCTGCAACGTGGCCCCTCCGGACTGGATTTGGGGTTGCACCCCTGGCCGAGTCGATCGCCGAGGCAGTGGTCACGGGCATCCCAGAGAAGAAGGATCAGGCCATTGAAGACGCGATGGATGCCTTCCGCGACGTTTTCGAGATATGGATCACCGACGGGCCGGGCTTCGTGGCGCCCTACATCATGAGCCCCGGCTTCAGCCTCATACCAGAGCCCGGGCCGCCAGAGGCGCCTTGGGGGGGCAGAGGCGACGGGGTGGACGATTGGGATCCGTGGGGCAACGACGACTCCGGCTCCTCCGGGGGCAATCAGCAGGATGATGACCCCGACGGCGGCGATATCGGAACCGTCCCCGGCGGGCCCCGATTCGGCGAAGGCAACACCCGCGATCGCGAGTCCCCCGGAGACGATGGGGGCGGGGACGACGACGCAGGCGGAGACGACAATGGGGGCAGCGACGACGACGGGGGCAGCAACGACGACGGGGGCAGCAACGACGACGGGGGCACCGACGACGATGGGGGCACCGACGACGATGGGGGCACCGACGACACGGACGAGGACTTCAGCGCACGGTCGTACGACAGCTACGACGACTATCTCAGCGGTGAAGAAGGCAGCGAACTTGAGCTGGCGCCTGACCCGGAGACCGGAGGCGGCTCCGGCGGCACGGGCAACGATGTCGGCGGCCACAAGCGGCCAGAACGCTCCCGCGACAACCGCCCTGGCATCGAACAGATGGACGTCCGCAACGGGGACGACTTGAAGTCGCCACTTCCGTCGGAGTCCGGCCCCGACGATTCCGAGGAGCCCCGCCCGCGTCCCTCCGGCGACGTGGCAGAGCCGCGCGATCCCGACAACGACCTGGGGGACGACCTGCCCGGCGACGTCGAAGGCTCCGGAACCGCGGAGATGGAATCGCCGTGGGCGGGAATCTGGTGGTGGGTCAATCGTTTCCGTGCCCAACCGCCGAAGTAGTCGAGGCCGCAAGCCTCGGGCAGGCGGTCCAGTTCGCCACGCTGGGAACCTTGAGGGCCGCCTCCTGCGGCGGATCGCGAAGCGAGAAACCGTCCTGCGCCTAGGGCGGTTTTTCGTTTCTTGTTCGGGCCTTGCCGATCGCGAGGCCAAGCGGCGAGTCCGCAGGTGGCTGAAAGACGGCGCTCGCAGGCGGGGCGGCGTTGCACTGAAACGGCATGGGCTTGGCCCCGTCTTCTCGCGGCCGGTGGCTGTTGTATGCTCTTGGGATCAGCCGGAAACGTGCGGGCCGGACGCCTGCACTACAAGAGTCTGGAATGCAGGCAAAATGCCTGCACTACAAGAGTCCGTGACGCGAGCCCACGAAGGAGTATCGAGATGCACGCCCGAAGCCCCTTCATCCCTCATCCCTCATCGTTTGCCCCTCATCCCTCACGCGATCACGCGTTCCGGGCGCAGCACGCCCGGCGGCTGGCTGCCTCGATCGAAGGCGGTGACGTTGGCCAGCGTCTCGCGGGCGATGGCCTCCATGGCA
>CAYGZI010000796.1:0-2386 GCA_964354245.1 uncultured Planctomycetaceae bacterium | reverse complement strand
TCCTTGAACTGGACGCGCATCGGTGGGCCGACGTGGACTTGCACGGCGAGCCAGCCGTGGACCAGGCGTTTGGGATCGCGGTCATCCAATTCGCACATCGTCACGCCGTTGACCTGCAGCACCACACTGCCGCCTTTGGCGATCACCGTGTAGTCGTTCCACTGTTTGGCCTTGACGGCCTTGAACAATTCGGCCGGATCGCCAACGGAGCCGCTCACCTGCTTCTTGCCCTGCTCGTCGATCACCACCTTCTGGCCGCGCTCGGCCAACACGTCGCGGAGCAGGTACTCCATGATGACACCGGTCCAGCGGCCCGAGGCGTCGAAGTCGGCCTGAGTCCCGACGAGCGGGTCGCCTCCGATCTGGCCGGGCCGACGCTTCTGGGCGTGATAGTAGATTCCCGAATTGCCCCCTTCCAGCCGGAACTTCAGTCGCAGCTCGAAGTTCTCCACCTGATCCTTCCAGATGAGAAAGTTGTTTTCTTTCAGCTCACCGGCGGCAGTCCGGCCGGTGATCGCGCCGTCCTCGACGGTCCAGATCGTGCGGTCGCCGTCCCAGCCGTCCAGCGTCTTGCCGTCGAAGAGCGAGGCGAAACCGGGCTCCATCCCCGGGGCGGGCTGCGTGCCGGGGACTTTTGAGCGAGCCAGCCGGCTCGCTCGCGGCGCGGTCGGGGCCGCGAGGTCGCTGGTGGCGAACTGGATCGCGTCCAGGTAGAACTGAAGCATCCGCGGGTTCGAGTAGATGCTCGACATGTGGCCGAACGAGGTGTTGAAGATCCGCCCCTTCCCGTACGACTTGACCCAAGTCAGGGCGAAATCGCCGTCCTTCCGGTTGATCCAGCGGGCGCCCATGTTGGTCCGCGCCGGGTCGAGCGACATGAGCACGCGAAGCTTCGCGCGGTCGTAGGGAGGTCCGTACTCGTAAATCTCGTCGGTGATGCGGAAGTCCTTGCCGCCGAAGGCCGCGACCAAGGGGTTGCCCGGCTCTTCCACCGTCACCCCGACCTCCTCGGTCCACGGGTGCCCGGTGAACGTCGCGCCAAAGATCTCCTTGAATTCGGGCCATTGGCGATTGGCTGCGATGGCGAAGTGGATGCCCACGACACCTCGGCCGTTTTCCAGGAAATCGACGAAGCTCTTGCGGAGCGCCGCCTCGACGCTGTTGGCGTCGGCCCCCAGCTTCTTCAGCGGCTCCTTCGCCAGATCGGCCGTCGTCGGTGTAATCCAGGGTCCCGAGGCGTTGTTGAGCACGATCGCGTCGAACCGCTTCAGGTTCTCGGGGGCAAACACGGCGAGGTCGTCGCTCACCACGGGCTTGAAGGCCCCGCTCGCCTCGCCGATGGCGCGCATCGCTTCTTCGCCATAGGGGATGCAGTAGCCCTTGTGCGGGTCTTTGTCCATCAGGTGAGGCGGCGTGTTCCAGATGAGCACCACGCGGGGCTTCTTGGGCGCGACGCTCGGCTTTACCTCCTTGGCCGCCTTGCGGATCTGCTGGGCGTGCTGCGGATGGATCTGGGCCAGCGCGGCCGTTGGTAGAAGGGATGCCGCCGCGCAGGCGAGAGAGGCCGCAAAGACATATCGGATTTTCATGAGGAAGGCTCCGTAGAATGAAACAATCGGGCAGTTGAACGAGGCGCGGGGTTTCACAAAGCCCAGCCTTTCCGGTATTCGCGCCGCAGGGCGGCATCGGCTTCCGAGTGGTTGACGATCTTGCAGGCCAGCGGATCGAACTCCAGTGTCTGGCCGAACTGCGTGGCCACGTTGGCCAGCAGCAGGAACTCGACCAGCGGGCCCGCATAGTCGAAGTTCGACATCGTCTTGGGACCTCCCTTGCAGGCCGCAGTGAACTCCCGCTCGTGGCTTCCCGACCTCGGCAACGTCTTGGGCGGACCTTGAAAGTCTGCGAACTTCGCCTCGGGCAGGAGCGTGAACGAGGAATTGTGCTCGGTCGACTTGATCATGCCCTCCGTGCCCACGATCAGGCAGCCGCCGTGCTCCTTCCACTTGCGATCGCCCGCGTCGCCCCAATCCAGGCGCCGGCCCAGGTGTGATTCCACTCGCTTTCGGCCTTCCGGCGCGCCGTAGTAGTGGTTGAACTCGATCGGCGGCAGGTTGCCGCGCGCGGGGACTTCGTAGCGCAGCGAGGCCCAGCGGGGGAATCCCACGCGCTCGATCTCCGACATCTCGACGTGAACGCGAATTCGCGGATTCGTCGCGGGATCGGCGTGCCACAGCGCATCGATGCGGAACGCCTTGAACGGCAGGTTGCCGCTGTGCGGGCCCCAGTTCCCCGCATTCCCGGTGGCGAAGTCGCGCCAGCCGTGCCACTGGTACCACTGAGAATGGAAAGGACGATCGGCCGCCGGGCCGAGCCACAGGTCCCAGTC
>CAYGZI010000795.1:0-2402 GCA_964354245.1 uncultured Planctomycetaceae bacterium | reverse complement strand
TGCTCGTCGGCGGCGCTATGGCCGTTTGCCGCCTGCACGCGGCGCCTGGTCACGCCCCTGAGCGTGCTGCTGTTCCACCCGATGAAGTGGCAGAGCGACGAGCACGTGGGCCTGGCCGAGGCCGCCGAGTGGGCCCGGCATTTTCGGGAGCTGGAGACCGATATGGACGGCCTTCTGGCCCGGCTGTTCGGCGCGCCCCCGGAGAAGATCCGGGAGTGGTCGAACCCGGGGCGCTACGTCCTGGGCCCGGAGCTGGCCGAAGCGGGCTTGGCCGAGTTGGTGGCGTTGGAGCCGCTGCCGCTGTTGTTGAGGAAACATCGCAGGAAACGTGGAGACTGAGGCGCAGTGTGCCACTGCTTCGCAATCCATGACCGGAGAAACCAGCCGCCGTGATTTCCTCCGCGGCAAGACGGGCGCCGACGCACCCGGCGACGCCGCTGCTGCCTCGCCGCGCCGCGGCGAAGCACCGGAGCAGCCTGCGGGCGGGTCGTACCTGGTTTCTGTCTCCCGGCCGGCCATGGCGTGCCAGTTCGAGCTGGTCTTCAACGCCGGCCAGTACCCCAACGACACCGAAGCCGCCGTCAAGGCCCTCGACTTGGTCGAAGAACTGGAGGGGCAACTGAGCTACTTCCGTCCCGCCAGCCAGATCAGCCGGCTGAACTTGCTGGCGGCCGACGCCCCGGTCGAGGTCGGCCGCGAGCTGTTCGACCTGCTCGCGCTGGCCTTGGACCTCGCCGGCCAGACGCGAGGGGCCCTGGACATCACCTCCGCTCCGCTCTGGGAGACGTGGGGCTTCGCCCGGCGTGGCGGAAAGACGCCCGGCGAGGCTGAGTTGGCCGATGCCTTGCGCCACGTCGGCAGTCACCTGGTGGAACTCGATCCGGTCCACAGGACGATCCGCTTCAAGACGCCCTGCGTGCGGTTGAGTCTGGGCAGCCTGGGCAAAGGATATGCCCTCGATCGGGCCGCTGAAGTCCTCGCCCGTGCCGGCATCGCCGACTTCCTCTTCCACGGCGGCCAGAGCAGTGTCCTGGCTCGCGGCTCAGAACGGAGCCAGCGCCCGGCGGCCAGCCCATCTGCCGGGTGGACCGTTGGCGTGCGTCATCCCCTCCGGCCCGATCGGCGGCTCGGCGAAATCCGCCTCATCGACCGCGCCCTGGGCACCTCGGGCTCGACCTTCCAGTATTTCCGCCACCGGGGGCGGCGTTACGGGCACATCCTCGACCCGAGGTCCGGGATTCCCGCGGAGGGGGTCCTGGCCGCCACCGTCGCGGCCCCTTCGGCCACCCTGGCCGACGCCCTCTCCACCGCCTTCTTCGTGATGGGGCCGGACGAGACCGCCGAGTTCTGTGCGGCAAGGCCCCAGATCGCCGCCCTGCTCGTCTGTCCGACTAAGGGCGCACCGGGCTTTCGCACCCATGCCTTCGGCTTTGGCGACGAGCTAGCCCTGTTTGACGCCGGGTGACTCGCCGTGCCCACGCTCTCTGTAACGTCCCGCTCCGGCGGACTACAATGGCGATGGGCTTTCGGCGCGACTCGGACGGAGGCGGCCCATGGCGGCATCCAGACGTACGGCGGCATGTTGCACGGCCATCGCGGTCATGGCCGGGATGATCCTCGGTCAATCGGCCCTCGGCCAGGAGCTGCCCAGGACCGTGCTCCTGGCCAACACCGTGCGCCAGTATCGGGTCCGTTTCGAGTTGACCTACGGCCGCGTCTCCCTGAAAACGACTCGGCCGATTCCGACCTTGATCCCTCTCACCTCCGGGACGCAGCGGGAGCGGCTTGCGATCCGCGCGGCGGGCGGCGATCCCTCGATGGAATACGAAGTGACGACCCCCGAGCAGCAAATCTCGATCCGCTTCACCGGCGCCAACCAGTTGGAGATCCGCCGTACTCCGGTGGGCGATTCCAAGCTGGTCCCCGTGGAATTTAACCAGCCTGCCACCGGCCCCGTCTCGTTGAAGATCGGCCAACAGGGCGCCCGCGAGTTCCGGGCTGCGAGCCTCTGGCACCTCCTCCTGGCCGAGCCGGCCCAGTGCCGGCAATCGCTCGTGCCCCTATTGGATCTGCTGCAACCGAAATGGGAGTTGGAGAAGACCCGGGACGCACTCCGGGCCACGCTGCTCCGCATGGCCGCCAGCGGGACTCTGCCGGACCAGACGCGCTGGGCCGAGTGGGTCGGGCAGCTCGGCGACAACCGCTTCGCCAAGCGCGAGGCGGCCGACCGCCAGTTGCGTGAGGCGGGCCGGGCCGCGGTCGCCTACTTGCAGCAGCTCGACCTCAGCCGCCTCGACGCCGAGCAGCAATACCGGGTCCGCCGCATCATGCAGGCCGTCACGGCCGGCAGCGGCGACGACACGCCCGAGCAGATCGCCTCGTGGCTGCTGGGCGATGCGTCG
>CAYGZI010000794.1:0-2417 GCA_964354245.1 uncultured Planctomycetaceae bacterium | reverse complement strand
TGACGGGGTGAACGGGTGACTGTGTGAATGAGCCGATGAGAAGTGAAAAGTCCAAAATGAGAAATGCAGAATGAGCGCTCTTCAGCCATTTTGCACTTTGCACTTTTCACTTCTCATTTCTCACTCACGTTCTCACCCCGTCACCCCCTCACCTTGTCACCCTTTCATCCCTCATCCCTTCCAACAACTCCCGCAACGCCGCGATAACGCTCCGCCCGTCCGGCTCCAGCGGCACGTCCTGCTTCGTGCCCCGGGCCAGGTCCTTGATCTGGCAGGTGCTGTTCTGGAATTCGTTGCTGCCGGCGATCAGGGCCACGCGGAAGCCGCGGCGATCGGCATACTTGAGCTGCTGGCCGAGCTTCTTGGGCTCGGGAAACACCTCGACGCCGATGCCGGCCGCCCGGATCGCGGCGGCCAGCCTCAAGTAGTCGTGCAGCCGGGCCGCGTCGAAATAGGGGATAAACACCGGGGCCGGCGTGGCCACCTTCTCGATCATCCCCAGCTCTTCCATCGCGGCCAACAGCCTGTCCAGGCCCAGCGAAGCCCCGACGCCGGGCAACTCCTGCTCGGTGAACAGCCCGGCCAGGTTGTCGTACCGCCCGCCGGAGCAGACGCTCCCAATACCCGGCAAGGCACTCAGGTACGTCTCGTAAACCGTGCCGGTGTAGTAATCCAGGCCGCGGGCAATGGACACGTCCAGGCAGACCTTCGACTCAGGCACGCCGGCGGCACGGACGCCGCTGAGGACGTCGCTCAACTGGGCCACGCCGCTCTGGCCCGTCTCGTTGCCGGCCACGAGCGGCTCCAGTTGGCGCAGCACTTCGTCGCCGCTGCCGGAAATCGAGGCCAAACGTAGCACTGCGGCAGCCTGCGAATCGCTGACGCCGGCCTCGGCTTGCATCTCGCCGGCCACGCGGTCCGGCCCGATCTTGGCCAGCTTGTCGAGCGCCCGCAGAACGGCCACCGCCCGGTCCGCCAGCCCGTGCAGCTCCAAGAGCCCGGTGAGCACGCGGCGGTTGTTGACGTGGATCGTAAATGCCTCAAAGCCGATCGCTCGAAAGAGGTCGTGGATGACCAAAGTGGTTTCGATGTCCGCGGCGGCGGAGCGGGTGCCGATGGTGTCGAAGTCGCACTGCATGAACTCGCGGAACCGCCCGTGCTGCGGGTTCTCGCCGCGCCACACGGTGGCGATGTGATAGCGCTTGAAGGGAATCGTCAGCTCGCCCACATGCTGGGCGACGAACCGGGCCAGCGGGACGGTGAGATCGAACCGCAGCCCGACCCAGCGCCCGCCGTGGTCCTGGAACTTGTAGAGCTGGCGGTCGGTCTCCTCGCCCCCTTTGCCGGCCAGGATTTCCAGATACTCCAGGGCCGGGGTGTCGATGGGGCTGAAACCGTAGGAACGGTAGACGCGGCGGGCCGTGTCGATGAGCCGCTCGCGCGGGATCATCGCTTCGGGAAGCCAGTCGCGGAATCCCTTGAGGGTGCGCGGGGTGATGCGGTCGGGTGAGTCCATGGATCGTGTGGAAAACGCGCCGGGCAAACGCGGCGGCACATGGGTATGACAACGCGCCGCGCAAGCGCGGCGGCTAAACGTGGTCAATACTGTTTACTGTCTCCCGACTACTTCCTTCCGACTGCGAATCCCTCCGCCCCTGCGCGGCTTCAGGAACAGCGCCTCGGCATATTCCTCGACCTGCTGGGGGACCTCGAAGTACTGGTCGTAGACCCAATCGTCCTCGTACTCGCAGTCCTTGGTGCTGTATTGGCGGCAGACCGCCGGGCGGTCGTCGTAGATCGCGCAGAGGTTGTCCTCGCGGAGGTGCTTGCACGTGCTATAGACCAATAGGTACCAGTCGCCGTCCTCCGTGAACACCGCCGCCTGATGGTGAAGCAGGTACCACCGGATATACTCGAAGTCGGCCCACTCGGTGGGGGTTTCGATCGGCAGGGCAAAGTACCGGCAGCACTTGGCCGGGCAGTGCTTGCAGAGCAGCTCCCCCGGGGGAAGCTCTTCCCGATGCGGCCTGCGGCGACGGCCGGTCGGCCGGCGGGCTCGGGTCGCCTCGCCGTCGCCGTCCGAGGCGTTCAGGCCGCACAGGGGTTTCACACGCATCCAAGGAGTCCTCCGTCCCGCACGGCCGGATGGCACTGGCGTCTCGCCAGGGCTTCTGGCGAGCTTGGGCATATAATGAATGCTACTAAGCTAACAGAGTCCGCCCGGAGCGACCAGTCGCCTGCCATGAAACCGATCCTCGTCCTCCAGCACGTCCCCCATGAGACCTTGGGGACCCTGGAGCCCTTTTTTCGGGACGCGGGCTTCCCATGCCGCTACGTGCCGCTTTTCGCGCAGGCCCCCGAGCGGCTTGACCTGGATCACGCGGAGGGATTGGTGGTCCTGGGCGGCCCCATGAACG
>CAYGZI010000793.1:0-2418 GCA_964354245.1 uncultured Planctomycetaceae bacterium | reverse complement strand
TCTACGCCGAGGGACAGCGCCAGTACATCGAGAGCCTCTCGGTCTATGCCCGGCAGTTCCTCCGCCAGTTGGAGCGCCCCGACGTGGATTTGATCGAGGGCCTCCAGCCGACCATCTCCGTTGACCAGCGGGCGGGGGCCACCAATCCGCGGAGCACCGTGGCCACGGTCACCGAAATCTACGACTACCTGCGTCTGCTCTACGCCCGGCTTGGGCAGGCGACCTGCTACCGCTGCGGGCAGCCGATCCGCCAGCAATCGCCCGAGCAGATCCTCGACGCCCTGATGGCCCTGCCGGAAGGGACCCGCGTGATGGTCCTTGCCCCGATGGTCCGGGGACGCAAGGGCGAGCACCGCGACGTGCTGGCCGCGATCCGCAAGGCCGGGCTGCTGCGGGCCCGGGTCGACGGCGAGGTGATCGACGTCGAGAGCCCGCCGCAACTGGTCGCCCAGCGGACGCATCAGATCGAGGCGGTGGTGGACCGGATCGTGATTCGCGAGGGGGTCCAGGCCCGTCTGGCCGAGTCGATCCGCCTGGCCGTCAAACACGGCGACGGCCTGGTCATCGCTGCCTACGGTGACCGCTCCTCCAAAGTAGACCGGGCACTCCGTGACCGGGATCCGGCGCGGCCCAACGGCGCCTGGCACGACTGCCTCTTCAGCACGCACTACGCATGTCCGGACTGTAAGATCAGCTACGAAGAGATTGAGCCGCGCACGTTCAGCTTCAACAGCCCGTACGGCGCATGCCCGGCGTGCGAGGGGCTCGGGAACCGCGTGGAGTTCGACCCTGACCTGGTCGTGCCCGACTGGAGCCGGTCGCTTGCCGCGGGCGCCGTCGCGCCCTGGAGGCGGTCCGCCTCAGCGATGCGCAAGCCCCGGCAGGCGCTCAAGGAGTTTCTGGCCGCGGCCGGGATCCGCTGGAATACGCCGCTGGAAAAGCTCGACCTCAAGACCCGCAACGTGCTCTTGCGCGGCGACGGCAAGCGGCTCGCCGGCGTGCTTGGGCTGCTGGAAAAGGAGTATGCCGTTGCCGCCGATGAGCGGACTCGCCAGTACCTGGAGGCATTCCGCGGACAGGTGCTTTGTCCCGACTGCGGCGGCGCCCGGCTGCGCCGCGAGGCCCGGTCCGTGCGCGTGGGCGGGAAGGCGATCCACGAGGTGACTGCGCTTTCGGCGGCTGCGGCCGGGGAGTTCTTCGCCGGGCTTGCCTTCGCCGAGGAAGAAACGCCGGTCGCCGCGCCGATCGTTGCCGAGATCAACTCGCGACTGGAGTTCCTCCAGCGCCTCGGCCTGGAGTACCTTACGCTCGACCGGCCGGCCGACACGCTCAGCGGCGGTGAATTGCAGCGGGTCCGCCTGGTCAGCGGCCTGGGGGCCGGCCTGGTCGGCGCGTGCTACGTCCTGGACGAGCCCTCGATCGGCCTGCACTCCCGCGACAACCAGCGCCTCATCGACGCCGTGCGCCATTTGCAGTCCCGCGGCAACACCGTAATCGTTATCGAGCACGACGAAACCATGATGCGTCAAGCCGACTGGCTGCTGGACCTGGGCCCTGGCGCGGGCCGGCACGGCGGGCGCATCGTCGCCCAAGGGACTCCGGCCCGCGTGGCCGCCAACTCCGGCTCGCTCACCGGACGCTATCTCTCGGGCGAGCTGACAACTCCGGTCCCCGCCCAGCGCCGGCGGATCGACGCGAGCCGCACGATCGCGCTGGAAGGGGTCACGACCAACAACCTGAAGAGCGTCGCCGTCCGCTTTCCGCTTTCCGCTTTCGTGTGCGTCACCGGCGTGAGCGGGTCGGGCAAGAGCTCGCTCCTGAACGAGACCTTGGCCCGGGCCTTGGTGCGGCGACTGGGCGGCGTCGCCCAGAAGCCGGGCCCGCACGCCAGCCTTCGCGGGGCCGGCCGCATCGACAAGGTCGTCCAGGTCGATCAGTCGCCGATCGGCCGCACCCCGCGGAGCAACCCGGCCACCTACACCGGCGCATTCGACGAGATCCGCAAGGTCTTCACCAACACCCGCGACGCCCGGCGCCTGGGCTACAAGGCGGGCCGCTTCAGCTTCAACGTCAAAGGGGGCCGGTGCGAAGCCTGCCAGGCCAGGGGCTCCAGAAGATCGAGATGAACTTCCTCCCCGATCTCTACGTCACCTGCCCGGCGTGCGAAGGCAAACGCTTCAACCGCCAGACGCTCCAAATCCGCTACCGCGACAAGTCGATCGCCGACGTGCTCGACATGCGAGTGGACGACGCGGCCGCGTTCTTCGAGAACTTTCCCGTCATCGCCCGGCTCTTGCGCAGTTTTCAGGAAGTCGGCCTGGGATACCTGACGCTGGGGCAGCCCTCGACCACGCTTTCCGGCGGCGAGGCCCAACGCGTGAAGCTGGCCGCCGAATTGAGCCGGGTCCAAACCGGCAG
>CAYGZI010000792.1:0-2434 GCA_964354245.1 uncultured Planctomycetaceae bacterium | reverse complement strand
CGAAAAAGGGCCCTCATTTTCTTTCTTGTTTGCCCCTACTCCTTCACCGCCACTTTGGCCGCCAAGCAGCGGGCGATCTGACGCACGGCCTGGCGGAGCCGATTCTCGTTCTCGACCAGGGCCATGCGGACGTACCCCTCTCCAGACTGTCCGAATCCGGCCCCGGGACTGACCACCACGTCGCCTTCCTTCAGCAGCTTCATGGAAAACTCGAACGAGTTCATCTGGCTTGCCCAGGGCTCCGGGATCTTGGCCCAAAGGAACATGGTGGCTTTCGGGCGCTGGATCGGCCAGCCGAGGCGCTCCAGGCCGTCGCAAAGGCAGTCGCGGCGGCGCTGGTAGACCTGGGCTTGGGCCTCGACCGCCGCGTCGGTATGGCGCAAGGCCACGATGGCGGCAATCTGGATCGGCTGGAACATCCCGTAGTCGTAGTAGCTCTTGATCGTCGCCAGGGCCCGGACCATCTCGGCGTTGCCGGCGCAGAAGCCGACGCGCCAGCCGGCCATGTTGTATCCCTTGCTCATGGTGGTCAGCTCGACGCCCACGTCGATGGCGCCGGGGGCGGCCAGGAAGCTCGGGGTCCGGTAGCCGTCGAAGGTCACGTCGGCGTAGGCCAGATCGCTGATGACCATGAAGCCGTAGCGTTTGGCCAGCTTCACCACTTCGACGTAGAACTCGGGCTCAACGACGGTGGTTGAGGGGTTATGGGGGAAGTTGACGATCAGGACCTTTGGCCGGGGATAGAGGTGTTGGCAGGTGTAGGCAACGTTGGAGAGAAACCGCTCGGTGTCGGTGACTTCCAGGAGGATTTGGTTCCCGCCTGCCAGCGCAACCGCGAAAAGATGGGGTGGATAGGATGGGGCCGGCACAATCGCTGAATCGCCGGGGCCCAGCAGGGCCAGGCAGATATGGCTGAAACCCTCCTTGGATCCCAAGCAGACCAGCACCTCCCGTTCGGGGTCCAGCCTCACCCCATAGTACTTGAGGTACTTCCCCGCCACGTCCCGGCGGAGGTTCAGCAGGCCCCAGGATTCGCTGTAGCCATGGATCTTGGGGTCGCGCGCGGCCTCGGCCAGCTTTTCGATCACGGCGTCCGCCGGAGGGTCGCTAGGATTGCCCATGCCAAGGTCGATCACGTCGTCGCCTGCGCGGCGCTTGTCGTACATCAGCTTGTTGATCCGGGCGAACAGGTACGGCGGGAGCCGCTTGACCCGCTCGGCGACCTCAATCGAAAACGGTCGGCCGCGGGGCGCGGGTTCGCCGGTAGGGTGTTCGTCGCTCATGACATCACCGGATCTCAAAGATGGCCTCGATCTCGACGGCTGCACCCAGCGGCAGGCTGTGCGCGGCAAAGGCGCTGCGGGCGCCCACGCCGGCGTCCGGCCCAAAGACCTCAGCCAATAACTCGCTCGCCCCGTTGATGACCGCCGGATGGCCCTGAAAATCGGGGGCGCCCTGGACCATGCCCAAGACCTTGACCACGCGGCGCACGCGGTCGAGGCTGCCCAACTCCGCACGGAGCGATGCCAGGACTGCCAGCGCGGCCCGCCGGGCGCCCTGGCGTCCGCCGCTCTCGTCCAGGTTCGCGCCGACGCGGCCGGTCTGAACCGTGCCGTCGGGGAGGACCGGCAGGTGGCCGGACGTGTAGGCCAGGTTGCCCACGATCACCACGGGCTTGTAGAGCCCCTTGGGCTTGGCGGCCGGGGGGTGCTCGGCCTGCAACTGAGCCCATTTGTCTTCGGCCGTCATTCGATCACCTTATTCAGCGGATACTCGACGATGCCGCAGGCCCCGGCGGACTTCAGGCGCGGAATGAGGTGGCGGACCACGGTTTCGTCGAGGATCGTGTTGACGGCGACCCAATCGCGGTCGGCCAGGTCGGAGACCGTGGGATTCTGAAGCGCCGGGAGAAAGGTCACGACCTCCTCGAGCCGTGCGCGGGGGACGTTCATCATCAGGCCCACCTTGCCCTCGGCCGCCATGGCCCCGCGGAGCATCAGCACGATGTCGTCGATCTTCTGACGCTTCCAGGGCTCGGCGTAGGAGCGGTGGTTGGCGATGAAGCGGGTGGTGCTCGTGAGCACCTCGGCGAGGATCCGTAGGTTGTTGGCCCGCAGCGAGCTGCCCGTCTCCGTGGCCTCGACGATCGCGTCGGCCAGCTTGGGCGGTTTGACCTCGGTGGCCCCCCAACTGAACTCCACCTTGGCCGTCACGCCGTGCTCTTCGAGATATCGGGCGGTCAGGCGGACCGCCTCGGTGGCGATCCGCTTTCCTTGGAGGTCCTTGACCGTGCGTACGGGCGAGTTCTCGGGTACGCAGAGGACCCAGCGGACCGGCCGGCGGCTGACCTTGGAGAAGACCAGCTCGGCCACCTCGCAGACGTCGGCCCCCGTTTCCATGATCCAGTCGTAGCCGGTCAGGCCGGCGTCCAAGG
>CAYGZI010000791.1:0-2444 GCA_964354245.1 uncultured Planctomycetaceae bacterium | reverse complement strand
CGGCGAGGTCCGGTCAGCCCGACTGTACTTTCAACTGGGCGACGTGGCGCCATTCCCGCCCCTGCCGGAAGCGGGTGGGGAGCGAGCCCGACGGTCTCCGGTCCGGCATCCGAAGTCCGCGCGGCGGCCCTCTGGGACCGAGTTGCCTCGGGGCGGGAGGCGAATTACGGAGCTGATGCGGAGAACGTGGGAGAGGATCGCGGAGTTGACGCGAAAGGACAGAGCGGGAAGGTGAGTTTCGGGACGACAACTGATAGCCGACCTACGCCCCGTTCGACGGGAACGCCCCCATGCTGAATCATGGCCTACGAGACCGGAGGTGGCACCATATGCTCTTTGCCGGCTTCGTATTCGTCGTTGCGTCAGCCGTCGCGACGGCGACCGAGCCCCAGAGGCTTGTCGACCGAATTCAGACCGATTGGACGGCGCAGGAAAAGCGGCTCGGCCGCACGCCGGACTCGCCGGACGCGATCCGCGCGGCGCTCCAGCGCGCCGGCAACCTGCTGGACGATCTCTCGCGGCTCGATCCGCCGCTTGAGCTTGTCTCCGAGAGAGCGAGTCTGCGCCGTCTCCGTGAAGAGGCGAGCGAGGTGGCCTCGCTCGGCGAAGAGGCGCGACTGCGGCTCTATCGTGAGATTCGCACGGTAACGCGCCAGGCGGTGCTGAAGAACCCGCTTCTGGCCGCCAGGCCGATCGTCTTCCTTCAGCGGCACCGCTTCATCTCCCAGATGCTCCACGAGTATCTCGGCTACTTCTACGACTACGAAGACATCTCCGGCGGCGGGGTCTACCTGCTGGAGGAGCCGGGCCGGTCGCTCAAGACCCGCGATCTCATCCGCGGCCGCCTGCCCAAGGGCAACTACACCACGCTGGCCCTCTCCTACGACGCTAAGACGATCTACTTCGCCTTTTGCGAGCGGGCCCCGAAAAAGCCTGACTACTACTCGCCCGAGCGGCGATGCTTCCACCTGTTCGCCATGGATGCCGACGGCGCCAATCTGCGGCAACTCACCTTCGGCCCGAACGACGACTTCGATCCTTGTCCGCTCCCCGACGGCGGCCTGGCCTTCATGTCCACGCGGCGCGGCGGCTTCGGCCGCTGCCACAACCCCTGGGAGCCGCTCCCGTCCTACACGCTGCACCGCCTGGACCTGACAACCGGCCAGGTGCGGACCCTCTCCTTCCACGAAACCAACGAGTGGCATCCCTCGGTCCTGGCCGACGGGCGCATCGCCTACATCCGCTGGGACTACGTAGACCGCTCGGCGGCCAATTATCACGGCGTCTGGGTCAGCAATCCCGACGGCACAGGGGCGCAGATCCTCTTCGGCAACTACACGGAGCGGATCAATGCCTGTTACCAGCCCCGGGCGATCCCGGGCTCGCGGCGGGTCTGCTTTGTGGCCGGGGCCCATCATGCAGTGGTCGGCGGGTCGCTGGTGATCGTCGATCCGGCCGCCACGTCGCTCGACCCCAAGACCGGGCAGGACCGCTTCGACTCGATCGAGCGGCTCACGCCCGAGGTCTGCTTCCCCGAGGCCCCGGGCTGGCCCAAGAGCTACTTCCACAGCCCTTGGCCGCTCTCCGAAAACTACTATCTGGTCTCGTTCAGCTTCCGGCCGCTGCCGGGCATGGGCCCGGGAGTCAAGGCCGACAACCCGACGGGCCTTTACTACCTCGACCGCTTCGGCAACCTGGAGCTGCTATACCGCGACGAGGCGATCTCCTCGATGTATCCGATTCCACTGGAGCCCCGGCCCGTGCCGCCGGTCATTCCCAGCACGCTCGTGGGTGGCATGCCACCCGATGCTGGCGATGAAGGCGAGTTCGTCCTGGCCGACGTGGGGCAGAGCTCCATGTCGCTGCCGGCCGGCCGGCGGATCGCGGCGCTGCGCATCTTTCAGGTCCTGCCCAAGACCGAGACCCACGTGGCCAACCAGCCGCGGCTCGGGTACGCGAATGCCGAGAGCGCCCGGATGTTTTTGGGGACCGTACCGGTGGAGCCCGACGGCTCGGCCTACTTCCGCGTGCTGGCCCGGAAGCCGGTCTACTTTCAGGCGGTCGATGCCGCGGGCCGGGCGGTGCAGACCATGCGGAGCGTGGCTTATCTCCAGCCGGGCGAGCGGCGGAGCTGCGTGGGCTGTCACGAGCGGCCGGGCACGGCGCCGCCGCAGCGGCAACTGTTGGCCACCAGTCGTCCGCCTTCGACGATCGCACCCGGGCCGGACGGGACGCAGCCGTTCTCTTATCCGCGGCTGGTGCAGCCGGTGCTGGACCGGCAGTGCGTGCGGTGCCACGACGGGGCGGCGAGCGCCCCGAGCCGGCTAGTGCTCACCGGCGAGCCCGCGGGGAGCTTTTCACGGTCGTATGAGAGCCTGAAGCCGTTTGTCCGCTGGTACGAGTGGGGCGGGGCGAGCATCAGCCAGGTGGTCACGAGGCCGGGC
>CAYGZI010000790.1:0-2444 GCA_964354245.1 uncultured Planctomycetaceae bacterium | reverse complement strand
AGCGCGGGCATCTCGATTGCCGGCGTGGGCAACCGGGCGGCCCACAACCTGATCCACGACGCCCCGCACCAGGCCATCGGCTTCGGCGGCAACGACCACCTGATCGAGCTGAACGAGATCCACAACGTCTGCTTCGAGTCGAACGACGCCGGGGCGATCTACGCCGGGCGCGACTGGACCATGCGCGGCACCGTGATCCGCTACAACTTCCTCCACCACATCTACGGCTTCCAGAAGCGGGGCTGCGTGGGCGTCTATCTGGACGACATGTTCTGCGGCACGGACATCATCGGCAACGTCTTCTACCAGGTGCCGCGCGCGGCGTTCATCGGCGGCGGGCGCGATTGCCGCGTCGAGAACAACGTCTTCGTCGACTGCAACCCCGCCCTGCACGTCGACGCCCGGGCCCTCGGCTGGGCAGGGTATCATGCCCAGGAGTGGATCAAGGAAGGGCGCCAGCGCGGGACCCTCTCGGGCACGCGCTATCGCGACCCGCCCTACAGCAACCGCTATCCGCGGCTACCCAGCATTCTCGACGACGATCCCGCGGCTCCGAAGGGGAACCTCGTCGCACGCAACATCTGCTGGCAAGGCCGTTGGGACGAGATCGAGGCCAAGGCCCGGCCGCTGGTCACTCTGAAGGACAACCTGGTCAACGTCGATCCGCGCTTCGTGGACGCTGCGAAGCTCGACTTCCGGCTCCGCGAGGATTCGCCGGCGTGGAAGCTCGGGTTCGAGCGGATTCCGGTGGAGAGGATTGGTCTCTACCGCAGCGAGGAGCGTGCCACCTGGCCGGCGGCCGACTCGCAGAACAGCGCGGCGACGCGCTGAGAGTGTATCTCACAAGACAACGTGGGACGGGAATGCCGGAGTTTCGGAACCAGGTGAAGATGGGGGGATCACGTGGCGCCGCCGGCCGGGCTTGGCTGCGGCTCCTCGGCGAGGTACTGGGCCACGGTGGCCAGAAAGGACTGTTTCTCGATGGGCTTGCTGAGGTAGCCGTCGCAGCCGACTTCGAGGCACTTCAGCCGGTCGCCTGCCATGGCGTGGGCCGTCAGGGCGATGATCGGCCCGCACCAGCCCTTGGCGCGGAGTTGGCGGGTGGCCTCGTAGCCATCGACCTCGGGCATCTGGATGTCCATCAAGATCAAGTGGTAGGGCGATCCTTCGGCGGCAGACTGAAGGGCCTTCTGACAGGCGACGCGGCCGTCTTGGGCCACGTCGACGTCCAAGCCGGCCGTGACGAGGATCGCGCGGATCAGCCGCTGGTTGTCCTCTCCATCCTCGGCCAGGAGCACCCGGCCGCTCAAGGAAGCATCTGCCACGGGCGACGCGGGCGTCTCCTGGACCCGGGCTTGCTCCGGCGACGCGCCCAAGAGCGGCACGCCATCCAGGGGCCCGGGGCCGATCGAGAGGGTGAAGGTGCTTCCGACGTTGGGCCAGCTTTCCACCTTGATGTCCCCGCCGAGCATCTTCGCCAATCGCTTCGAGATCGCCAGGCCCAGCCCCGTGCCGCCGAACCGCCGCGCCGTGGAAGCGTCGGCTTGAGTGAACGGCTCGAACAGCCGCGCAACTTCCTCGGGGGCGATGCCGATTCCCGTGTCCTGCACGGCAAACTCGATCCGCCGGCGGGCCCCCTCGCCCACGAGCCGCACGGTCACCAGGACGGTGCCGTGCTCGGTGAACTTGATGGCGTTGCCGATCAGGTTCATGAGGATTTGCCGCAGCCGGACGGAATCGGTGCGGATGGTCTTGGGAAGAGGAAAGACGTGCTCGACCTGGAGGTTGACGGGCTTGTCCAGGGTGCGCACGCGCATGAGCGACACCACGTCGCCGAGCGTATCCAAGAGCGGGCAGTCGGAGACCTCCAGGCTGATCTTGCCGACGTCGATCTTGGAGAGGTTGAGGATGTCGTTGAGCAGCCGGAGGAGGACTTGTCCGTTGCGGCCGATCGTCTCCACGTGAGCGCGGCGGTCGGCCTCGGGGAGGTTGGGACTGGTCAGGAGGTCGGTGTAGCCGAGGATGGCGGTCAGCGGAGTGCGGATCTCGTGGCTCATGTTGGCCAGAAACTCGCTCTTGGCGCGGTCTGCCGCCTCGGCCAGGTCCTTGGCCCCGGCCAGCTCCGACTCATGTTGCCTGCGCTCGGTGACGTCCCGGAAGAAGCCCATGGTGCAGTGCCGTCCGTGATAAGCGATCTTCGACGCGCTGATGTCCGCATAGATCACGCTTCCGTCTTTCCGCAGGAACGGAAGCGGCTCGACTACGGCCAACTCGCCCTTCGCAAGCGCCTCGAACTTTCTGAGCGCGTTGGGCACTTCGTCAGCGGGATGAATATCCCTGACGGACAACGACAGCAACTCACTCTCCGAGTATCCCAGCATCCCGCAAATCGAAGGGTTTGTCCGAACGATTCGCTTCGTTTCAGTGTCCGCAACGAAGAGCCC